>CAYSXQ010000001.1:0-6069 GCA_964435085.1 uncultured Gammaproteobacteria bacterium
GTGGCTCATACCTTGGAAGAAGTGGGTCAGGAATTTGAAGTGACTCGTGAACGTATCCGACAGATTGAAGCAAAGGCGATTGAGAGGATTAAGAAGCATGATAGTATTAAGAAGTTGGTTGACTATTAAATAGTTGAAAGTTAGAAAATATAAAGTTTAAAAGTTCTCAATAAAAATAGCTAGATTGATAATTCTAGCTGTTTTTATTTTTACTGTTTTATAATGAAAAAATAGCTAAATATAGTAATAATTGACAAGTTTAGACTTTTTACCTAGAATGATACCTGTACTTACCATATTCTGCGATAGCTCAGTGGTAGAGCAATTGGCTGTGAACATAAAATGTTTTATGTCTTATAAAGACAAAAGACAATACGCCGATCGTGCAGATTACCTTAAAATAGCAGTTGCTAAACGTCGTCAAAATTTGCGACTTAAGGCAATTGATTATAAAGGTGGTCGCTGTGTAATTTGTGCTTACAACAGATCTTTGCAAGCGCTTGATTTTCATCATCTCGACCCTAGTCAAAAAGACTTTGGCATTTCTGCTAAAGGCTATACTAGAAGTTGGGTGAAAGTAAAAGAAGAGCTTGATAAGTGTGTGTTGTTATGTGCGAATTGTCACAGAGAAATTCACGACGGTATTACGCAGCTTCCTTGAGTAATCAAGGTTGACAAACGAGGTGAACTCGGGGAAACCCTTATGGGCAATCCCGAGCCAAGCCTTCGCTGAGGCTTCGACTTGCTATGCAAGCTAATGCTTTAGAGAAGGAAGGTGTAGAGACTATCCACTTTGTGGAGTAGCTCCGAGCTTTTCGGCGCGAAGCGCCTCGCTCCGTATTTCTACTTAGAAACGGAGATGATATAGTCCACCCCCCTAGGCAACTAGAGGATAAGTGTAACCAATGGGTCGTGGGTTCGAATCCCCCTCGCAGAGCATTAAATATAGAAAGCGCCAAATGTTTTTTTGACTTGGCGCTTTCTGTTTTTTCTAATAAGTATTATGTCAAAAAATATTAAGCTAAATGGATCTAACGGTTTTAACTATTTAGTGTCGTGTAATGTTTGTAGTGTTAAAACTAATCATTATGTTTTGAATTCTGTTGGTGTCTCTTGGGATGACGGTGTTTGTGGTTCTGGTCATGATGAATATGAAATAATAAAATGTGCTGGATGTGACAACATTTCATTTCGTATAGGATCTACTAATGATGAAGATTACTATGAATTGAATGATGAGTTTGGAGATCCTGTTGATAGAATTTTTCCTGAACGTGAAAGGGTCTATCCTAAAAGACTTCCTATTCGCAAATTTATTAAAGGGGCTGATTGTTTGCCTGCGAAAGTCCTTGTTATGTATAGAGAGACTTATATTGCTCTTGCAGCTGAACTTAAGCTTTTGGTTGGCATAGGCATAAGGGCTTTAGTAGAAGCGGTTTGTCTAGAAGAGCAGTCTACCAGGGGAGACCTTAAAATGAAAATTGATGATTTGGTAGTGAAAAATGTTTTAACAAAAGGTAATGCAGATATTTTGCATAAAACACGTTTTCTTGGTAATTCGGCTGCTCATGAAATAGAACCTCCTTCGGATGCTGAAATTGATGTCGCTTTTGATATTGTTGAGAATCTTTTAGAAACAGTATATATAGTCCCAACTAAAGCAGAATTGCTTAAGAGCAAATAATGATTTATTTTTTAAGCTTAATTACGTTGCTATTGCCATTTTTTGGCTAATCTGTTATGATTTTTGGACTATTCTCATTGGGAATGGTGTTTTTGTTTTATATTAGATAAATACTATGGCAGAGGAAGTAATTTTGCGTTTTGATAATGTGGATTTTGAATATATGGAGAAAAAGCCTATTTTGGATAGTGCTTGTTTTTCTTTGCGTCGGGGCGCTAAAGTTACTTTGATGGGTCAAAATGGAGCTGGTAAGAGTACTATCTTTGGTTTAATTCGTGGTGAATTAAAGCCTAAGAGCGGTAAGATCTCGATGAATAAAGAGGTGAGTGTCGGTACTGCTAGGCAGATGATTGCTCGTGAAGATATGGATTTGTCGGTCGAAGAATACTTTGCTCGAGCCTTTGATCCTGTGCCTCATAATTTGCCAGGTAAGATTAATAAGGTGATGGAAGCGGTGAACTTGCAGGTGCCTCTCGATCGTCGTGTTGGTGATCTCTCAGGCGGTCAGCAGGCTAGATTGCTCCTGGCTTTTGCTTTGATTGAAAATCCAGATGTCTTGCTGCTTGATGAGCCGACTAACAATTTGGACAAGGCTGGTATTGATCACTTGATTGAATTTTTGGTGATGTATGACAAGACTGTTATTGTCATCTCGCACGATGCGGACTTTTTAAACTGTTTTACAGAGGGGGTTATTTACCTTGATGTCTTTACGAAGCAGACTGAGCTTTATGTCGGTGACTATTATAGTGTGACTGAAGAAATTGCGCAGCGTGTCGAGCGTGAAGAAAAGAAAAACGCGCAGCTGCAGAAGACTATCCAGGATCGTAAGGAGAAGGTGAACTTCTTTGCTAACAAGGGTGGTAAGATGAGGAAGCTCGCCAAGAAAATGCGTGATGAAATTGCGGAGTCAGAAGAAAATATGGTAGATGTGCGCCGTGAAGACAAGACTATTCGAGATTTTAACATCCAGGCTCAAGATATCAGTGGGGCAATTGTGACGATTAATACTGTTAATGTCATTATTAATCATGAAATGGTCGCTAAGCCTAAGGAAATTATTTTGCGTAAGCGACAGAAGCTCCTCATCTCTGGTCCAAATGGTATTGGTAAGAGTACTTTTTTGCGGTCGCTCGTCTCTGGTAAAAATAGCGGTGCGGTGATTTTGCCAGAAGTGATTGTTGGTTATTATAGTCAGGACTTTGCTAATTTGGACTTCTCTCAGACTGTTTATGATTCGCTGGATAGCGCGCGTATGAGTGATTTTGGTGCTAATGATATGCGCTCGGTAGCGGCTGGTTTTCTATTAAGTGGTGAATTGATGGGTCATCGTGTGGGTGATTTGTCAGAGGGGCAGAAGGGACTGCTAGCCTTTGCACGTTTGGTCTTGATGAAGCCGGGTCTTTTGATCTTGGATGAGCCTACTAACCATATTAACTTCCGTCATATTCCGGTCATTGCTAAGGCTCTCAATGAATATCAGGGGACGATGATTATGATTAGTCACATGGAGGAGTTTGTGAAGGAAATTAAGATGGATGAGTTTTTGGAGCTTGATAAAATTTAAGAATAATTTGGATTTGGAAAATAAAAACAGCTAGGCAATTTTGCTAGCTGTTTTTTTATTCGATCTTTAAGATTTTGTAAGTTGCTTCTTTGCTTGCTAGATTAATTTTTACTTCATCGCCAACATGATGTCTCAGGAGTGCTGCGCCAATCGGAGAGTTGTGAGAAATGATTCCTCGGACCGGATCGGTTTCGGCGGAGCCGAGGATTTCGTAGGTTCTTTGTTTGTTGTCGTATGTGACGGTGACGCGGCTGCCTAATTGAACTGTGTCTTTGTTTTTATTTGGCTTGATGATGATGGCGACTTTGAGATGGTTTTCTAGATCGAGGATCTTTTGATTGATACCTCGGAGGCGACCTTTGGCAATTTGGTAGGCGGCGTTTTCGGAGAAGTCGCCGTTTTCGGCGTGGATGCGGACTTCTTCCATGGCTTTGAAGCGGGTTTTGTTTTTTAGCTTGTCGAGCTTGGTTTTGAGTTCGTTGAATTTAGCCTCGGTGATCTGAGGGTCGGGTTTGATATAACTGAATTTACTGGGTTTGCGGTAAGGGGTTTGCATGAGCATAGTATAAAGGCTTTTTTAGCTTTAGCCAAGTATTGTTGACTGGCTGCTAATGGTCACTTATACTGGATTTTATAATTAATAATAAAAAATATGGAAGAACTAAAAATTGAGACTTTGCAGGCTGGTGAGGGTGTGGAAGCTAAGAGCGGGGACCTGGTTAGCGTGCATTATGATGGGACTTTTCTTGATGGTAGTAAATTTGATTCTAGTCGTGATCGTGGTCAGGCTTTTAGCTTTGGTTTAGGGGCCGGTGAAGTGATTAAAGGTTGGGATCAAGGGGTGCTTGGTATGAAGGTGGGGGAGAAGAGGAAATTGACTATTCCTTATCAGCTCGCTTATGGGGCGGATGGCTATGGTCCGATTCCAGCTAAGGCTACTTTGGTGTTTGAAGTTGAGTTGATGAAAATTAACTAAAAAGGAAAAAGAAAGTGTTAATCAAAATTTGTATACAAAAAAGCGGACAATTGTGTTGTCCGCTTTTTATGTTGGTAATTTTTTATTCAGCGGCTTTGATGTTGGTTTCAACGCTGTTGATAGTGGCACTTAAGTCTGTGCCGAGGTCGCTGGTCTTGGTGTTTTTGACGCAGGCAGCTCGGGAACTGCGATAGGCTTTCAGGATGTTTTCGCGGGCGGTGTTAAAGGTTTTCCAAGTAGCTAGGCGACTGGTTTCGTAGTTTTTGCTGATGGTTTTGATTTGAGCGTTGCGTTCTTTGGCGTCAGTGAGGGCCATAGTGACCTTGAGAGCTTCTTTGCGGGTTTTGAGAGCGCCAATTAAGGCGTCTTCACGAGTTTGGAAGATTTTGATGAGAGCGTCTTCGCGAAGATCAATGGAGGTGGCTAGGCAGCTTTGAATAGCAGCTGAGGAGGCTTCCTTAGCTAGCTTTTTGTCTTCGCGAGCTTTGTCAGCGGCAGCTTTTTTGGCTTCATATTCTTTGGCCTTAGCTGTGGCAGCGGCAGCTCGTTCATTGAGTTTGGTCTGTTTGTCGTAACTGCTTTCTGGAGTGCTGGTGCTCGCTTCGGCTGAATTAGTGATGAGGAGCGCGAATATGGCGCTTACGATGAGTAGTTGGCGCATAGATTTTTACTTTAGATAATTAGTAGTATTTTCTAAATTATAGCATGAAAAGTCAAAAGTAAAAAGTAAACCGTGCCTGCCGTCAGGCAGGAAGTCAAAAGTCCTGATTTTCTTCTACTTTTTAAAATTTGTGTTATGATTATGATGCTTATATGAAAGGAGATTATAAAAAAAATATTATCTGGTTTTGGCCTTTGGGGTTAATGGTTTTGTTTGCTCTGACTTGGTATTTGCTGGCTAAATTTTTGCCTTTGGATCCTGTATTAATGAAGACAATTGAAAACGCCAATATTAAAAATTTTTTTATAAAATATAATCAGTATTTTGGTATTGGTTTTGGACTAGGGTCTTTGCTTTTGGCTTATTTGTTCTTGCTGATTGGTAGATTGGCGCGTCTCTCTAGGTTGAGGTGCTTAATCGCAATTCTTAGTGTTGTGCCTTGGCTGGTGCTGGCTTTGCAATTAATATATCGAGAGGAGAGATATACTGACTTGGCTCGAGCCTTGATTGTTTATAGTGCGTGGCCGATGCTGACAGCTGCTTTGGTGGTGCTAGTGGTTAGCTTGGGGGTTTTTAAGAGGGCTTATTTAATGGAGAAATTAAAGGAGTTTAGAGTTAGTAAAGTGGCTTTATTTGTATTTTTTTTGTTAGCACCGATGCTGCTGAGTGGCTGTGTGGGTGATTTGATTTTGCCGGTTTGTCCACTGATCAAAGATCAGGATATTTGTTATCAAACGGCGGCGATTCAGGAAAGTCGAGCGGAACTCTGTGAGAAAATTGTGGGAAAGAACTTCTTGGGAGCAAGTTCTAATCCGCCAAGGGATAAATGTTATTTGAAGATTGCTGAGACGAGTGGTGATTTGGCGTCTTGTAATCAGATTAAAGGCGGTTTGATGTCCTATAGCCGAGAAGAATGTTTGATTAAAGTAGGGCGGTTATTTGATAATCCTTTGGCTTGTCAGGAACTTGCTGATATTGAACAGATTAAGTGTCGGATGGAAATGATGATTAGGGTTACTCCGCAGAAGCTTGTGGATATTGATTCGCGTATTATGCAGTCAGCTGATGCTACTCGACGGGAGGCTTTGCAGGCACAGCGTGAGGCGATGTATGATTTGTTGACGAAAGAGAGACGAGCGGAATATGAGAAAATTAAAAAAATAAAATAAAAAACGACTCCG
>CAYSXQ010000001.1:6169-24720 GCA_964435085.1 uncultured Gammaproteobacteria bacterium
AGAGAGACGAGCGGAATATGAGAAAATTAAAAAAATAAAATAAAAAACGACTCCGGAGAGTCGCTTGTAAGGAGTTTAGTTGTTGTTGATAGAATCAACGCTTAGATTAGCTTGAAGAAGCTGCGGTCTGTTTTTTTCCATCCACCGGTAGCCAAGATAGTAAATAGTTCCACTTACAATAGCTATTAGGCTTGATGTCAGCCCTGCTTGTAAACCGTGAAAAAATAACTGAGCTAAGGCGATGATGCTGGAAATTGCACAGGCTGCAACTGCTAATCCAGAAATATTAAGTATTAGTTTGTGCTTAGAATCAGGCTTAGCTGGCGGCTCAAAACTAGTATTTACTTGGCTTTGTCTTGAATCTGGAGCCTGTGGCCTGGGCCTAGGTTCTCTCCGAGCTTTTGTTGAGAAATCACTATCTGATGACATCTTACCCCCGTAAAGATTGATATATAATGAACTAAGACTATATTCTAACCTTTTTGCATTATTTTGTCAATACTTGCTTGGGAAGCGATTTAAGTGGTGCAAAGCTAAGGCGATGAATAGGGCAGGGGCCGTATTTGGCAATAGCGGCTAAATGAGCCTTGGTGCCATAGCCTTTGTGTTGGTCAAAGCCGTAGTGAGGAAACTCTTCGTGGTACTGTCGCATGATCCAATCGCGGCTAACTTTGGCGATGATACTGGCTGCTGCTATGGAAGCGATGAGGCTATCACCACTGATGATAGCTTTTTGCTTGATAGGGAGTTGTTTGATGGTGAATTTACCGTCGACTAGTAGATAGTCGGGTTTGGTACTTAGTTTCTGAGCGGCTTTGGCCATGGCTAGTAGGCTAGCTTCTAGAATATTGATTTTGTCGATAGTAGTGTGGCTGATGACGCTTATTTCGCAGGCAAGGGCCTGGGATTTGATGAGGGGAAAAAGGGCGAGGCGACGAGCTTCGCTTATTTTTTTGGAATCAGTAAGAAATTTATAATCGTCGCTGAGTGCGAAGTCGGGCGCGAAGATGACGGCAGCGGCGACGACTGGGCCGGCGAGTGGACCGCGACCAACTTCGTCGAGACCGGCGATGAAATGGTAGCCTTCTTTGATAAGATTTTTTTCGTAGTTTAGATTCATGGAACTATTATTTATTATAATTAGTAAAAGAGCAACTCGGCTTAAGTTCCAAATTACAAGTTCCAAATAAATCACAAGCTCCAAATAACAAAATTGTCATTCCTTACTGCGATCGGGAATCCATGGTTGATAGCTGATAAACATGAATATTGTAGTAAAATTCCTGTCTGCAGTGCAACAGGCAGGCTGGATACCGGCCTCCGCCGGTATGACTAGTTATTTGAGATTTGGTATTTGTAATTTATTTGGAACTTGGGATTTGGAACTTAAAACGTGGATCCCCGCATACGCGAGGATGACGGCGTGGTAGATAGTTTTTTCATTTCTTGCTATAATTGAGCGATAGGAGGATTAAATAATTATTTAAGACTTAGGAATATATGTTAAGTGCAGAATTTATTGCTCAAATGAAAGAGGCTTTGCTTGCAGAGCGAGCTGAAGTGGAGGCTGATATTCGTGAAATGTCGATGCCGGAGATTGGTCTTGATAATCCTGAACTAGATGATATTGCTCAAGATGCTGTAGATGATATTTTGCAAGGATCTTCTTTGGCGGTACTAAATAATTTGTTACTAAAAATTAATAATGCTCTGTCGAGGATTGAAGATGGTACTTATGGTGTGGCGGTTGACAGTGGTGAGGTTATTCCTGAGGAAGTCTTGCGTAAGGAGCCTTGGGCAGAGAAAGTGCCACCGATTATGCATAAGTCTTGTAATTGCTAAACTATGAAAGAGCTTAGTTCTTTTGGTCAGTTGCTAGGAGCAACAATCAAAATCTACAAAGAAAAATGGTGGGAATTTGTGGAGTTAGCACTCCTTGCTTTGGTTGGTGCCTTTCCTTTGGTGATTGTTTACGTTGTTTATTACTTAGTTAATTATAGTAATTATTTGGGTCAGTATCAGGGCGCTAATACGCTGCTTGCTATTTTGTACTTTGCGGCGACTTTGCTAGCTGCTTACTTTGCATTATCGGCTATTATTGGCTCTTGTTTGGTAGCTAATGATGACAAAAAGATGTCTGCTTGGCAGATTATTCTTAGTACGCGTCATTATTTTTGGCATTTTTTGTTGGTATGGTTGATGCTGGAAGCCCTGTTGATAAGTTGTGGATTACCTTTGGTCTTGGTTTTTAAACTAGCTAGCGGTAATTGGCCTACTCTATTGTTTGGTAGCGGAACTGCTTTTGGTTTTTGGTTGGCTGCGGCGACTGCCGTGTTTGCCATGCCTTTGATTTGGGCAATGATTAATTATGGCCTATCCTTCTTTGCTTTGATGGAGGGAGGCTTGCAAAATGTATCAGCTTTGCGTCGAAGTAGGGAATTGGTTAAAGGTAATTTTTGGTCGCTGCTGCTTAGATTTGCTAGCTTTGCTGCTTGTGTTTTAGCTTTGTATTTACTTGCTACACTGCACTTGTGGTGGCCAAGTACTAATACTGTTTATGCTGTTTGGAGTATGCTGATGAAGATTGTGCTTATTTTTTCTAACTTTGTCTTTTTGCCTTGTTTGATTATTTTTGGACGTTTGCTGTACAAAGAGTTGGTGGCGATGAAGCCGAGGACTAAATTGTCCTCAGCTGGTAGTCCGCTTTTAGTTAAGATTGCAGTGGCTCTGGGTTTGATTTTTTTGATTTTTGCTTTGAGTAATACCATTAATGTAATGAGCTCTAAGTCTTTGATGCTTGGTAAGATGGCGCAAAGAGACGCGCAGCGTTTGCAGGATATTAGATCGATGCAGGCGGCGCTTGCTAGTTATTATCAAGAGCAAGGTGCTTATCCGGAGTGGTTGGTGATGGGTCAGCCGCTCGAAGCCGGTGGCAAAGTTTATTTGGAAAGCTTGCCTAGTAATGTTAAGGTAGCTGATGGTGATTGTCCGGTTGATTATGAATATGGTTATTATCAAGTGGCAAGTGGTCAGGACTATGTTTTGACTTATTGTCTAGGTGTGGGTTTGGGTGATGCTGATCAAATATTGCTTACTGCTGGTGAGCACAAGGTGGGTCAAGATGATTTAATTTTTAATTAATATGTGGGCAAAGCACTCAGTTAAAAGATCACTCGCGTTAATATTTATTTTGTTGATTAGTGCTTTCTTAGCCTTTGCGGCTTGGCCTTATCGTAATGCTTTTTTTGGGGCTTTGATTTTGTTTTTCTTATTCAGGCCTTTGTATAACTGGTTTTGTCAGCGACTGCGTTGGAGTGCGGCTAGTGCAGCTGGCCTGATGATTGTCTTGTCTTTGATTTTGATTTTATTGCCTTTGTCTTTGCTCGCTTCCTTGTTGGTGGCGCAATCGGTAGATGTGCTTGCTTATGTAAAGGATAATGTTCCGTCATTGACTAGTTTTAATTCTAAGTTGCCAGCTGTTTGGCGTGAACAGATTACTCAAGAATTATCTGGCATGCTGAGTAATTTTGGTAGCTTCTTTGTGGTGACAGTGAAGGCGGTGGGTAATCAGTTGATTAATTATACTATCATGTATTTCCTGTTCTTTTATTTGCTGGTTACCGATGAAGAGAAGTTACGTAAGATGGTGGTGGCTATCATGCCATTTAGTCGGGCTAATACCATTAAGCTGCAACAGGAATTTCGTAATATTACCCATTCGACGATTGTAGCTTCCGGTTTTGTGGCTATAGGTCAAGCTGGTCTTTTGACGCTGGGATTATTTATCTTTGGTGTGCCAGGAGCTTTGGTGTTGGGTTTTTTGGGTTTGATTTTGGCCTTTATGCCGGTGGTGGGTATACCAGTGATTTGGTTGCCAGCGGCGATTTGGCTTTTTGCGACTGGTCATCCGGTGGCGTCATTTGGTCTGTTGATTTGGGGTATCTTGGTTAGTACGGTTGATAATGTTATTAGACCAATGTTGCAAAAGAGGATTGGGCATATTCATCCGGTGATTTCTATCTTAGGTGTGTTTATTGGTTTATCTTTCTTTGGTCTTCTAGGTATTATTATTGGGCCATTGATTTTATCTTATTTCCTCTTGACGATTAAGATGTTTAATCAAGAATATATTGACACTAAGCCAATTTAAAATTTCAAATTTCAAATTTTAAAACAATTTCAAATGTCGCAAATCTAAATTTTGAAACAGACGATAATACTACTGTTTTGAAATTGAAACATTTGGTCATTAAGATTTGTTTTGAAATTTTAAATTTTAAATTTGAAATTAGTCTATCTTGATAATTCCACTTAACAATGTTACTCTGCAACGGTTAATTAATGCCTACAAAATATGAAGAAAATCGTCTTTGATATTGAAACTAAAAATACTTTTGCGCAGGCAGGGACTCGTGATCCGATTGGATTGGATTTGTCGGTGGTATCGATTTATGAATACGCTAATGATCGTTATACTTCTTATCTGGAAGCGGATTTGCCTAAGTTGTGGCCAATTTTGGAGGCAGCCGACTTGATTATTGGTTTTAATTCTAATTATTTTGATATTCCTATTTTGAATAAATATTATCCAGGTGATTTGACTAAGATTAAGAGTCTTGATTTGCTCGAAGAGATTAAGAATTCACTAGGCAAGAGAATTGGTCTTGATAGCGTGGCTAGCGCTACTCTGGGGCACTCTAAATCGGCTGATGGTCTCGCGGCAGTAGCTTGGTGGGCAGAAGGTAAGGTCGAGGAAGTTATAAAATACTGTGAACAGGATGTGCGGGTGACTAAAGAAGTGTATGACTATGCCTTGGCTCATAAAGAATTGAAGTATAAGTCTGTGACAGAGGTGTTGAGTTTTCCAATTGATTTGTCGGCTTATGAGAAGGTGGAGGCTAAGGCTATTAATTATACCTTGCCGTTTTAATTTAGAAAGTTGTAAAGTTGAAAGAAGGCCATTATTTTCAACTTTATATTTTCTAAATTCCTAACTTTTAACTATCGTTATGCGCTACGACAAAATAAAAGATTTCTTTGCTTTTGTGCCAAAAGATGAAGCTTTGATGCTTTTGAAGCGTAGGATTTATATCGCCTTGTTTGCTGCCTTGGGGGTAATGGCGGCTTATTTTATGTATGTGCTCTCGACGGTGGCGACGATTTTTTTGTTGTTACTTGATTACGCTCAATATAGTTTTGGTCTGTCTTGGAAGGTTTGGTCGATTTTGGGTAAGATGTGGTTTTTGATTGCTCTGGTGGCTGGTTATTTGGTTGGAGTATCTTTGGGACGTTATTTTTGGCGAGTAATTTATGTCGAGAAGTGTTGGAAGATAAATAAAAAGAAGTCTTGAGCTATGAAGAAATCTCATGCTATAGCAGGAATCATGTTAGCGGCCATCTTGGTCGCTTATTTTGTTTGGCACCAGCAGCAGTCGAGAGCTGAGGATTTGGATCGGGTGGTCGTCAGTGAAGCAAAAATTCCAGCCTTTGTACCAGATAAAGGTACGCGTTATTTAAAAGTTCCAGAGAGTACGACCTTTGGTGAATTGATGACTGAGCAGGGAGTGGCGCCCGGTGTGAGTGCGGCTATTTATGAAGCGGCGATTGATATTTATGATTTTTCGGTAGTGAAGCCAGGGCGTAGACTAGATTTGAAATATCAAGATCAGAATTTAGTTAAATTGGTTTATGATATTGATGATTGGAAGCAAGTGGTAGTGGAGCTACAAGCTGATAAGTGGGTGGCGTTTAAGCAGGATATTGATTATGTCATTGAGAAGAAATTGGCTAGTGGGACAGTGGTCTCTTCGCTCTATGAAGCGGCTCTTACTGTGGGTCTCGACGAAGGTTTGGTGATTGAGCTTGCTGAAGCCTTTGGCTCGACGATTGATTTCTCAATG
The DNA here is from genome assembly GCA_964435085.1 of uncultured Gammaproteobacteria bacterium. Taxonomy (GTDB): domain Bacteria; phylum Patescibacteriota; class Patescibacteriia; order Patescibacteriales; family Patescibacteriaceae; genus UBA917. Next base: position 12,070 of record CAYSXQ010000001.1, read on the forward strand.
GAAGTGCAGAGCGGGGATACCTTTAAAGTGCTCTATGAGGGTCGCAGTCGTGATGGCGAGGTGGCGAAGCCTGGTCGGGTATTGGCTGCTGAATTTGTGAACGGAGGCAAAGCTTATCAATTGTATTTGTGGACTAATAAAGATGGTAAGGATGGTTATTATGATGAAGAGGGCAGGGCTTCACTGAAGCGCTTTTTGCGCGCGCCAGTGGCTTTTCGTTATATTTCTTCGGGTTATACTAATAATGCTCGTTATGTGGGCGGTCAGTATCAGCGTTTCACGGCCAACCATTTGGCAATTGATTATGCGGCAACTCATGGGACGCCGATTCGCGCGGTGGGTGATGGAAGGGTTAGCTTTGCTGGTTGGAAAAACGGTTATGGTAATGTAGTGACAATTCGTCATGACAGTACTTATAGTACGACCTATGGTCATATGTCTAAGATATTGGTGAAGGCTGGTCAGTCTGTTAGTCAGAGTGAGACGATTGGTAAGGTTGGTTCGACTGGTTTTTCAACTGGGCCACATGTGCATTTTGAGATGATTAAAAATGGAGTGAAAATAAATCCTTTGCAGGAGGTGCAACCGCCCTCGGCGCCGCTCGCGCAAGAAGAGATTGCTGAGTTTAATAAAGCACGAGATAGTTATCGGGAATTGATGAAGTAACAGAAGTCAAGTAAAAAGTTAAAAGACATAGTTGATGCGTGCTCTCCACTTTCTTTTTACTTTTTACTTTTTTCTGCTATAATATTGCTAATAAGATAATCTAATTATATGAAAAAACTATTAATAATCTCTTGCTTGCTTTTGTTGTCATCGGTGTCGATGGTGTCAGCAGCGGTGGTCACTCCTGAGACTCGTGCGGCGGAGATGTTGAAGCGCTATGAAGTAAGGATAAAAGAGTTGGCTGTTAAAAAAGACAAAGAGCTTAAGGGCTTGTCTGCTGAGACGGCGGCGCAGATTGCTGCGCTCAAGAAAGAGCAAGCTGAGAAAATTAAAGCCACTAAGGATCCTAAGCAGATTCAAGCTATTAATAAAGACTATGCGGCTCGGATTAATAAGCTGAAGGCTCAGCAAGGAATTAAGACCAAGTCTTTAAATGATAATAACTCCAAAGAAACTAAGTCTTTGCAGGCGGATTTGAATGCAGTGAAGAAGCAGATTGCCGTGGAAAAGAAAGCGAGAGAAAGAGATGCTCTCAAGATCAAACAAGAAAAAGCTAAAAAAGCAGCGAAGCCTCTTAGTACAGCTGATTTGAAAAAGGCTGATGAAGCTAGGGAGGCTGAGATGAAGCAGAAATTAGCTGCGTCTCGCGCTAAGCGAGCAGCTGAGCAGGCGGCTTGGGCGAAGAGGCATCCGGCGGGATCGATTATTTTGGATGGCGGGTCAGAAAACGCTGCTAAGTAGACGATTAATATATAGAAAGATAGGAAAGTGGAAAGTTAGAAGGTAGAAAGTTAGAAAGTTTTAAAAGGGCTGATAAATAGCTTTTTGGAACTTAGTAACTTTGTGGCTTTCTAACTTTTTTCTTGCCTTGACAAGCACTATAATTTATTGCAAAATGGTGACTTGTTAAAGAAAGCTATGAGTGATAATAAGGACATTATTTTGTTTATTAACGAGGCTCCGGCTAGTGCCGTGGAGGCCGTTCGTAAATATGCTAAGAGTTTGAAGAAGCCGCTTAAAATAGCGGTTATTCGTGATAATAAGCAGGCTAAAAAAGATAAGTCTGATAATGTTGATTTTTTGCTGACTTGTGACTTTTCTAAACCCTCAAAGATTGTTAAGGCGCTGGCTGAGCTTAGTCATAGGTTCTTGGCGGTAACTTGTCGTTCAGATAAGAATATGGACGACTTCGCTAGCCTGATTCCTTATCTGCCTTATCTAAGAACGCCATCAAGTGAGTCTATTAGGTGGTCGGTGGACAAGATTGCGATGAGACAGCATTTTCAGAATTATGATCCGAAGATTAGTCCGCCTTTTACTATTGTGCATGATGCTAGTAAGGCTTCGATTAAGAAGATTATTGATAAACTGAGATTTCCTTTGATGATTAAGCCAGCTGGTCTTGGTGCTAGTTTGCTTGTTAGCATGTGTTATCACAAAGAAGAATTAGAGCAGGACTTGAGAAAGGCTTTTCGTAAGATTAATGCGATGTATAAGCATGATGGTCGCAAGGAAGAGCCAAAGATCCTCTTGGAAGAATTTATGGAAGGCGAGATGTTTAGCGTTGATGCTTATGTGTCATCGCGTGGTACGGTGACTTTTTGCCCCTTTTGTCAGGTGAAAACCGGTAAGATGATTGGTTTCGATGATTTTTTTGGTTATGAACAGATGACGCCGACGACTTTGAAGAAGAATGAATTGGATCAGGCGGAAATTGTAGCGAAGAAGGCGATTCATGCCATGTGCTTACGTTCAACTAGTGCTCATGTAGAGCTAATTAAAACTCGTGATGGATTTAAGGTAATCGAACTAGGTCCGCGCGTGGGCGGTTTCCGTCATCAGCTCTATGAACTCGGTTTTGGTATTGATCATTCACTTAATGATATTTTGACTCGAGTGCCAGGAAAGCTCGCTGTTGCTAAAAAGACCCGTGGTCATAGTGTAGCGATGAAATTCTTTGCTCAACGTGAAGGTAAATTGAAGAAGGTGGGCGGTATTAAGCATATTAAGGCGCTAAAATCCTTTGTCTCGATTAAGCAAAATAAGAAAGTAGGAGAGAAATGTACTTTTGCTAAGAATGGTGGCCGCAGCGTGGCTAATTTGATTATGTTTAATGAGAGTCGCTCGGGGCTGCTGGCTGATATTAGGAGGGCAGAGAAGTTGTTGCAGATCATCACTTAATTTCAAATTGAACTTGTATTTTTAATGCCTAAGTGTTAATATAGCTATAATAATATGTCTGAATCTAAATCTACTAACAAAAAAATCCTTATCGCCGAAGACGAACAGGCTATTGCGAAGGCTTTGCAATTGAAGTTGGAACATTTGGGCTTTGAGGTTGAGGTGGTTGGTAATGGTGAGGAGGCGCTTGCTACTCTGAAGAAGTCTAAGTTTGACTTGATGCTACTTGATGTGATGATGCCGAAGCTTGATGGTTTCGGAGTGCTTGCTGGTATTAAGGATCTTGACTATAAGCCGATTATTTTGATTAGCTCTAACCTCAGTCAAGCTTCTGATCGTGAGAAGGCGCTTAGCTTAGGAGCTGACGATTTCTTGGTAAAATCAGATGTTAGTCTCAAGGAAATTGTGGATAAAGTTAAAAAAGCACTTAAATTGTAGGATTTGAATTATTAGGAGCCGTCTCGAGATGAGGCGGCTTTTTTTTGTTGCGGAAAATTAATTAGTCGAAAGTCAAAAGTCTGAAAGTCAAAAGGGGCGATTACTTAAGGACTTTAGACTTTTGACTTTCAGACTTTTGACTCCGTTAGGCGTAGCGATAATTTTTTTATGAGAAAAAAATGAAGCGTTCTACTTTATGTAACGTGACGATTCTTTCTGGCTAAGCTTTTTAATTCTTGCTATAATTAAAAGGATTTTAAAATAATAAACAGCTGGGCCACGCCTTGTCTGCTTTTCTCTTATGACTAAGCTGAAAAATATTTGGCAACTGGTAGTTAGTGTAAGCTTTTGTATTATACTTTGTGCCAGTTTTTTTAATTTGATAAAAATTGAGTCGGCTCAAGCTGCGCCGCCGTCTTGCGGAGCTTATTTAGGTACGGGTACTTGTAATAATGGCTTAGCTAGGCAGCTCTCTGATTCTCAAGATCCTCCAAGGCATAATTGGACTTGTACGGCTGATGGACAGACTGTCGATTGTGCTAGCGGCATAGTGCTGTGTGGCAATGGAGCGATTGATTTTGGTGAAGAATGTGACGGCACTAACCTAAATGATCAGACTTGTGCTGATTGGAATGGTACCGGTCAATTATCTTGTACAGCTAGTTGTCGCTATGATGCTTCGACTTGTGTGAAGGCGAAATGTGGTGATGGTAAGCTTGAGGGTCTTGAACAGTGTGAAGCTGGATTGCCTATAACGCAACGTTGTGAGGATATTGATCCTAACTATCACAGCGGACTACTTACTTGTGGCAGTGCTTGTAATTTTAATACTAATACTTGCGCTTTTTGTGGTAATGGTCGGATAGATACTTATGATGGTAAGACTGAAACTTGCGATGGTACGGATTTCGGAGGCAAGACTTGTGCTGATTTTGGTACGCCGCCTTTTACTAATGGTCAATTAAAATGTAGTGCTTGTGGCCAGATTGATACTAGCGGTTGCAATCGCTCGCTGTGTGGTAATGGTATAATTGACGGGACTGAAGAGTGTGATGGAGCGAATCTCGGTGTGCCAGCGAAGACTTGTGCTAGCTCGGGCTGTACTGGCGGTGGTCCAGTGAAGTGTCAGGCTAATTGTACTTTGGATAAGACAACTTGTACGGGCTGTGCCGCAACCAAATGTAGTAATGTGACTAGTAGTCCTTGGTCTAATCCCTTTGTAGTTAATATTCCTTGCTGTGGTCCTAGAGATGGTGAATGGGAATATAATCTGACTGAGAATTCTTATGGACTTTGTCCTAGTCAGAGTCAGGTGAAAAATTTTAGAAAGCTATTTGATAGTGTTACTAATACTGCTTGGTATGGTTGGACTTGGGATTGTGGTGACACGGCTGTTAAGTGTAAGGCTCACAAAGAACCGGAATGTCCGACTGGTGTGGCTTCAACTCTAGTAAGTGGCTGTAGCGTCAGTAAGCCATACAAGAGCAGGGCTGCTTATGAAGCTGGACTCGATGCCTTTAACACTAGTCTTTACGGTAGTCCAGTATGGAGGCAGGCGATGAATTTTAAATGTAATGGAGGTAGTTTGATGCCACAGGCTAATTGTGGTGCTAATACTGAGGTTTTTAAATGTGTTAATTATGAAGGTTACGAAAGTCAGGTTGGGGCTCGTGAGGCACGTTGCGTAGCTGCTTGGGCGCCAGCTAGTGCCTGTGGAACTCTTAATAATCGTGCCTATAAGGCAACAGCTAGTGTTGGTAATTGTAGTTCTGATACAGCGGTGCGTGATTTCTTTGCTTTGACTGATGCAGCTGATGCACCAGCTTTGTGTGCGCCTGGTAGTAAGGCGGTTAATAAAGTTTATCGCTACGGTACAGCTTTTGATAAGCCGGAGACAGAGGTTAGTCCTTATGAAGGCATCGCTTCTCTTGGATCAAATTATAAAAAATGGTTTTCTTGGCAGTGTCAGGCTGATGATGGTCGCAATGGAGAATTAACTGATTGTCGAGCGACTCTAGATACTGATAGCTGTGTGCCGATGAGAGAAAATGCGAAGTGCGGTCCGGCTGAGCAGGGACGATTTGCTTACGAAGGCCCTGGTCCTCTTGCTGGTTTTTGTACTTTTGGTAAATTGGGCGGCAAGCCGGAGTATAAGGTTAGTTTAGATAGGTCTAAGCCAGCGACTTGGTCTTGGTATTGTTTGGCTAGTGACAGCACTAAGCAAAATGCTTATTGTAGTGTGTCAGCTAGTGTGTATTGCGGTGAAGCTAATGATGGTGTGTATAGTAGTGCTAATGAGGCGCGGGCGGCTGGTTTGTGTGGTGGTTTGCACGGAGCAGTGAGTGAAGATATACGTAGTGTGGGTAACCAATGGACTTGGGTTTGTGCTGATGATCGGGAGACCGGCGTCAATGTTCGCTGCAGCGCTTCTAATCTAAAATGTGGTTACGCTGATGATCATAGTTATACGCCAGCTACTTTTGAGGCTAATAAAAACAGCGCTGATTTCTTATGCTCTGGTAATACTAATCCAAGTGTGAGTTTGTCGACTAATTTTCCGGCCTATTGGACTTGGAAGTGCGGTACTAATGAATGTGCGGCGACAGTGCTAGAGTGTGGCTGGGCTAATGGTAATGATAATTATTATACCGACAGTCAGTTTAGTGTGAAGAAAACTAATTACTGGAGCTTTATGTGCTCTAATGGTAATGCGGCAATTAGAGGGCTCTCGCAAACTAACGATTTGGGTGAGGGTGGCTACAATCCGGGCTGGTTGTGGTCTTGTGAGGGTGATAGTGTGAAGCCTGGTGGGGCTAAGGATAAGCTGCCAGATGCAATGTGCATTGCTCATGAGAATAAGTGTGGTTATTTTGACGGCTATTCAATCAAGAAAGATTTGTATGACAGTTACAAGAGCCAGTCTGATAAGAAAGATTATTTCTGTACTTATGGTTATGAGCCAGAATTTGCTGGTGGCAATGGTTATTACAGTATGTGGTACTGTGTTGATGGTAATGACTTGAGTCTCAAGCCAAATAAGATTTTATGTCAGGCTTATCATCCTAATTGTGGTACTGCTGCTGATGTTAATAAAGTCTATTACCGACAATCACTGGAGAGTTATTTGACTAAGCCATTTGATGGAATTTTGTGTAATGCTTATGGAACTAAGGTTTTCCCATCTGAAATCAGTCAGGATAATACTTGGACTTGTGGTGGTAGTCCTGAATTTAGTGCTATGACTAATACGGATCAGAGTCTTAATGTTCAGACTTGTTCAGTTGCCCCGGCCGGCTGTGGTTCGACTGACGGTTCTACTATACTTAGTAATGATTGGAATGAGTGTAAGCGATCGGGAAGAAGTAATTGCTTATGTACTGCTAATGGCTATGCTCGACCACGTTATCCGGAAATGGTTTTTGATCAGCAGAAATATGGTGGCTGGGGAGCGACTTGGTCTTGTATGGATAGCGATAATAGTAGCGGTGCTAAGGTCTGCCAGACCAAATGCTCTGACTGTAATTAAATAATATGCAATATATGAAAGATTATTATAAAATTACTAAGTTTGCGACTCTGGCTCTGGTGCTAGTCATGGGCTTGGGTTTTGCTACGACGGTTCGTGCAGTTGAACCGGGGACGGTCAGTACTTGTTTGGCGCCAACTTCAATTGATGCTTATGTTAATCCTTTTGGTGTAATAAATTTGAGCTGGTTACACGGTGCTAATACTAGTGAATTTATTATTCAGGTTTTGCCGAGCGGTGAGCAGTGTGGTTCGGCTAACGTGCTCAAAGAAATAACCGTCCCAGGCACGACTAGTTGGTATACTTTGCCGACTGAATTGTCCTGTGGCTTCCGTACTCTATGTATCAAGGCTACTTGCTGTGATGATCGTTGTGATTCTTGTCAGAATTTGGTGGGTAAGGATGAGGATTATTGTACGGCGATGAGTGGTCTTTATATGAATCGTTGTGCTTGCAAGGATCAAAATTCGATGCCGGTGCTAGGGTCTTTTAAATATAAATGTGCGGTCGGCAATGGTATAGTTTTGCAAACTACGCCTTGTGCAAATCCGGCTAAGAATATTGGTTGTACTTGGGATTGTAATGTGATTGATAGTACGGCCAAAAATAAGTGTGGTCTGGAATATGATGTGCAGTGTGGTAAGGGTCCGGACGGGGCGATTGTGGGAGCGAAGCCTAATTTTAATTTGTGCAGTGTGTCTGATTCGCGTGGTTACAAGCAAGATGATAGTTATTTAGTTAATCCGCCAGGAGTTTATCCTGAGCCGGGGACGAAGATGATTTATCGTTGGAAGTGTGCGGGAGCTAGAAGTGAGGAGACTTGTAAGGCTTGTCGACGAGCGGTGTGTTCGACTAAATTTCAAAATAAGTTTGTTAATAATAATTTTTCTAAGACTAGTTTAGATGAATTGTGTCGTGATGAAAATGGTGATGTGACAGCGACAGCGACGAAGCCGGTCAAGAATCCTGAGACGGGTAATTGGGAGTGGGATTGTATTGGTAATGAGACTTGTGGTGAAAATAAAAACCATGTGGCGAGCTTTATGGAGCATGGTAATACTTCTTATGAGATGAAAGATCACTGTATGGCGCAATCTGCTACTTGCGGTTGGGCTAATGGTGAAAGGGTGACTTATGAAACTTGGCAAAATAACGGTGGCTCAGAGTCTTACTTTGCTTTTGGTCTTGGTCAAGGTAGTGATCTGGGTAATTTTTGGTGTGGCAGTGGCGGTCGAGTGCAGAATACTGGTTGGGAAAAATCACCAATTCATCAAAGGACTGGGGTTAATCCGCTCATCGACACTTTGAAATGGAACTGTGTTTATGGTGATGAAGATGAGGTGAAAATTACTTGTGGAGCTAACTTGGTTAGTTGTAATAGTGCAGTAAATGGTAAGAATTTAACTCAGAAGACTTTTGATAGCTATAAGCAGACGATGAATCTGTGTGCTATGGGCGATGGTCGTACTTATCCAGCGATTCGAGTGGGACTGGATAATAATGGTGAGGCGAAGGATGGTAAATTTACCTGGACTTGTCAGGATATTTTGTCTGATAGCGGATCGGAAGCCAGTTATAGTGGAAGAGAAGTAACTAAGTGTTCGGCTAACGAAGTGGCTTGCTTGAAGCCACCAGCGGATGGCTTTGTTGCTAATATCGAGGCTTTGAAACCGCCGCTGTGCGCGGCTGGTAAAGCGACGACGCCTAATGCTCTGCAACTACTTGATGGTAGTGGTAAGATTGGTGCTTGGTACTGGACTTGTATTGATGATTTTGGCGATCGACTTAATCCGCAGTGTCAGGCTAGTCGTTTGGCTTGCGCGAAGCCACCTCATGATCAGGCTTATGAAGATTGGGATGATTTGATTAATAATGGTGGGGCGGTGTGTAGCGGTAGTGGTGATGCTCGACAGTGCACTGGGATTTGTAATAAAAACGATGCTAGTGTGTTAGTGACCTTTAATGCTTTAGCTAAGACTTGGACTTGGAATTGTGGTGATGAAGCCTGTAAGGCTCGTTTTTCTGACTGCGCGAAGCCACCTCATCAGGGGATGTATCTTGATTTGGAGGATTTTGTGAATAAAAATAATACTGTGACTTGTGATATGACGACAGCCGGGACTGGTACGGTTAGTTGTTGTGGTGTTTGTTCGGAGCAGGGAGCTGGCTGTAAAGTTAATTCTCCTGAAGCAGTGCCGGTGTCATTTGCTGATAATAAATTTACTTGGACTTGTGGAGCGAAGGCTTGTGCAGCAGAGGGTAAGTGTCAGACGGTGCTTGCTTGGGCCGATGATGCTCCAGACGAATATTGTGCTGATAAGCCAGGTGATCAGGAGGAAGTGGAGAGGACATTTACGGTGACTGGCTGCGCTAATCCTAGTCTTGAGGTCTATTTGATTAATCTTGGTTTTGAGGCTGGTACTGACAGTACGGGCTTAAAGATTAATGCTAATAAGATCATTCAGGTGGCTAATGACCCGATTACAAAGAAACTGACCTACAAAGTTTCCTTTAGACGCCAAGCCTTTGCTCGTAGCGATGTGGAATTAAAAGTTGGTGCTACTTGTAATGATACTTGTGCGGAAGGAGTGTCAATTAAAAATTTGTTAGATACCTTTGATATCTTGGCCAATAGAAAGGCGACAGCTTTGGACTTTGAGCCAACCAAGCTTTGTTCTGGTGAAGACAGGTCTCTGACTATGATTGGTAAGTCTCAAAATACTGACCAATCAGCGCCATGTACTAATTATGAATACACTTGGACTTATGAAGATGCTTTGGGTGCGGATAATGCTGGCGGCTGGTTAACACCTAATGACGGAGCTAATTATAAGCATGTCTTTGCTAAATTGAGTGCCGGATCAAGCGTGAAGGCTCAGGTTCGTTGTGTTGATGATTATAAGTGTCTAGATAAGACGCCAGCGACCAAGGACTTGGTAGTTGAGCAGTCAAAGGTGGTTAGTAGCGTCGAGATTAATGAGTCTTGTTTGGATCAAGGTAAGCCAATAACGGCAACTGCGACTGGCATTAACTGTAGTGCTTTTGAATATCGTTGGACTATTAATGGTGGTCTGCCAAGTGCTTGGACTAGTAGTAATAGCTTGTTGCAAGCTTTGCAAGAAAAGGATGAGGTTAAGGTAGAAGCGCGTTGCGCTGATACTGCTGGTTGTATTGATCGCGATACTGTAGTCAGTGATTCTCAGGTGATGGAAAAGGATAAGAGTATTGAATCAGTGACTATTAGTCCGGATTATGCTTGTTCGGCTTATGATCAGAAACTGAATGCCGTGCTGGGAGCTAATTCGACTTGTGAAAATGTCCAATATCGTTGGAAGAAGACGGGTGATCTGACTTGGAGTGTTTGGTCGCCAAATACTGAATATTTGCCAGCTAGTGCCTTGAAGTCTGGTCAAAAAATTGCTCTGGAAGCTAAGTGTGTTGATGCTGGAGCTTGTGTGAATAAAGAGGTGGTGGCGGCAATGAAAGAAGTCACGGTTAAATTGTCAGAGACTATTATCGCTGATGCAATCACTGGCTATGACGAAGCGATTTGTGCTGGTGATGAACTTACTTTGACAGCTCGAGTGAATGCGGCTAGTACTTGTGATAATTATAGCTATCAGTGGTATCTAGATGGTGAAGCTATTGATGGAGCGACGGCTAGTACTTGGAAGAATAAATTTGCTGATGGGGCTAAGGTTAAAGTGCGTATTACTTGTACTGATGATGCGACCAAGTGTCCGCCAGTGCCGAATTTTGATGATAGTCCAGAGCTGACGATCAAGGCTGATCCAAAGGTTGTGATGTCATTAACCTTGGATAAGGTGACGGATGCTGAGCCGGTTTGTGCTGGTAAGGAGCTATCCTTTACTTGTGAGGTGGATGGTGGGATTAATAAAAATAAATTATTACCACTCGTCTTTGCTTGGTCTTGGGAAAAGGAAGTCTTGGGTTCAACTAAGAAGCAAGCATCGACTAGTGCCTTTGTAGAGGTTTGGAAAGCAAAGTTTGCCGTGCCGACTGGTCAAGAGAAGACGATAGCGAAGGTGGAATGTGCAGCTAGCTCTACTTATGACTGTGTTGATCCAGCTTCTATTAAATTGACTAAAGATGTGCCGGTGATTAACTGTGGTTGTGGTGCGGCTAATAATACCAAGCATACGAAGGCTTATTTTGATGCTCAGGTCTTTGCTGATAAATCTTTCCTCTGTGAAAATGATGCAGATGCAAAGGTTAAATTTGATGAAGAAAAAGCTAATTGGTCTTGGACCTGTACTTATCCAGATGAGACTGTAGCTTCTTGCCAGGCCCAGGAGGTGACCTGTGGTGATTTGGCTTTGCCGGTCTTGCCTGATGGTAAGCTGGCTAGTAGCGGCCCTAAGTATACGCCGATTAACTGGAGTAAGAATAAGTTAGCTAGCGATCTTTGTAGCGCTGGTGTAGTAGCTAAGAATGGCACTCAGGCGATTAGTGACGTTACTAAAGTTAAGTTTGTAACTAAGGCCTTTGGCGATGCTACTGATCCTATTATGAACACTCAACGTGAGTGGACTTGTGAAGGCCAGGGTGGGGCGACTGATAAATTAGTGTGTGGTAACGCTGTAGTTGATTGTGGTAGTGGTGATGCTGAGCGTTACGCTAGTCAGAATAAGAGGATTAGGCCGAGGACAAGTGATGGTTTGTACCATGGGTCATTTCCATTTGATAGTCAGATTGGCATTACTGGGGAAAGAGCTTGTTTAAATGCTAATTTGGTGGCCGGTAGTCTGGATGTCGCAGGTACTAGGGGTGCTTATACTTGGACTTGTGGTGGTGACTCCGATGGTAATGCTGGTGATAGCTTGGTGCAATGTGCGGCGCGTAAGGATTGTGGTTGGGCTGGTCAGGAAGAGGCTGGTTATGCGACGGTTTACTTTAATGCTCCTGGTGCTAACACTGATAATTCGGTTGGTTGTTGGACGGCTGAGAATGTTGAAGGTTTGAAAAAAGGTAATCAAGAGACTACTACAGATTTAGCTTGGCACAAAGCAATGGGTATCCTTAACGATAATGCTTTTTATGGCCAAAATGGCTGTGGTTACAATGGATGTACAGGTATTCTTATTGGTAAGGGTGCTTGTCCGACTGGCTGGTTTGTGCCAGCTAATAATGATTGGCATAAATTAGAGAATTCTCTTGATAATGATAATTCTCAGTGCGTGTTTAATAGATTGTCGCTCAACCAGAATAGTAATACTCCTTGGCAGTGTAATCCGGCGGCTAGGGCTAAGGAAATTGGTCTTAATCCTAACTATGGCTTAAAGAGCCCAGTTACTTTTAATGGCGAGGCTGGTGAGGCTTATTGGACTAGAACTAGTGCTTGTGCCGCTAGGAAAGATGGGCTGAACACTTTTTATGATTATAATCTTGATACTGATAATGGAGCTGATTATTGCCCTGTGGCTACTGGTAGAAATAATACAGTTTGTGTTGGTAAAGCTTTTAGTAATGATAGGTACTCAAAAATTACTCCTTTTTACTTTAAATTAACTGATGGAGCGAGAGCTGATTATGTTGGCAGGATTTCTGAGGCTGATTGGTGTAAGGCTGGTAGTACTACAGTTGATCCTTATTATGGAACTGCTTATCTGCATCAGTTGAGGTGTGTTCAGCAGGGTAGTAATCAAACTGCTATTAAGCCACCGGATAATCCTACTATTCCTACTGCTATTATTAGGTGCATAGGTGCCGGATGTTATCGTCGCCAAGGCATTTAGGTAGCTAATAAAAAATGACTCTCAATGGTGAGTCATTTTTTATTTAAGTCTTCCAAGCTAAAGTGCTTCGTGGTATAATATTCG
>CAYSXQ010000001.1:24820-36394 GCA_964435085.1 uncultured Gammaproteobacteria bacterium
GAGTCATTTTTTATTTAAGTCTTCCAAGCTAAAGTGCTTCGTGGTATAATATTCGTATATGGTGAAGAAATTAGATAATCACGATTTTTTGGAGTTTCTCAATAAGACTTATGGTACGCGCGATACTGATGGCGACGGTATTTGTGATGAAGTGGAAGTGATGATCGGGACTGATCCAGCTAAGGCTGATACGGATAATGACGGTATGAGTGATGGAGAGGAAATCAGAGCTGGTCGTAATCCTTTGGGTCCGGGTGACTTTAGAGATTTTCAGGATTTCTTCTTGCCACATGAAGGTAATGATTATCGACCGCAGGCTTTGCATCCGAAGCGCTTGCTCTTCTATGTGACCAGTGCGGTGGCGGTGAAGGTGCTCTTAGTGGCTTTTGTGGTGGGACTGCCGATGACGGCTTGGCTCTCGCCAGATATGATGCGCGAGCAGTCAGAGAAGATTGTGAAGCTGACTAATAGTGTTCGTAGTGACTTGGGCTTGATGCCCTTAGTGGAAAATCAAAACTTAGCGATGGCTGCTTATGATAAGGCGCAAGACATGCTCTTGTCGCAATACTTTGCTCACACTGGTCCAGATGGTCGCAGTGTGCGTGATTGGCTTGCTAAGGTAAATTATACTTATGAGGTGGCTGGTGAGAATTTGGCCATGGGTTTTGCTGAGCCGCGTGAGGTTGTCGATGCTTGGGTTAAAAGTCCGACCCATTATGCTAATTTGATTGATCCAGAATATAGTGAGATCGGAGTAGGTATGACTAGTGGTGCTTATCAGGGCAGTGAGACGACCTTGGTGGCTCAGTATTTTGGTGAACCAAAGACTGTTTCGACGCTACAAGCTAAGGCGGCGACTAGTCCGAATCTTAAATTAGCTAAAACTGAGGGTGCTGAGCCTAGACTAGCCTTGGCTTTAGGGCTAGATAAAGGTTTGGCTAAGCCGGAAATTATTGAGCCAAAATCTGGCTTACTGACCAATGCTAGTGACTTAATGTTGCTAATTAAGGCGCCTGGGGTGGAGAAATTAATTGTCAAAGATCGTGACAAGGTACTAGTTGAGAGTATTAAAAATGCTAGTGATGAATATGGTCGGGTCAATTTGCAATTGGAGGAGGGGCAACACGAGCTACGAGTAGTGGCTAGTGACGGTAAGGATAATATTTTATCAGAGTCTGTTGTGGTTAACGTTGATTTGAGCGCGCCAGGAGTAGACATTGGTCAGGCTAAAGTGTGGCTAGAAAATCTAGTAGGTAGTCAGGATCAGGTGCTGAAGATTCAAGTGCCGCTCGATAGTTCAGCGGCGAGTGCTCAGGTTTTTTTTGCTGATAAGTTTATTGATTTACGGCCAGTGACTGAAGATTCAAAGATTTGGTCTGCTCAGACTATTATTTATGGTGATCAAGAACGATCAAAGTCTTTGGTAATGCCGGTGCTCTCAGTCAAAGATGAGGCAGGTAATAGTAGGTTGTATGACTTGCCAGTGCAAAATATCAAGCCGCTAGCTAGCTCATGGACGGAGAAGTATTTCTTTTTGAAAAATAATCCCAATAAGGCGGTGGATAGAATGTTTGATGTGACGACAATTTTTTATCGAATTTTGATTATTATGACGGGCTTGGCTTTGGCTTTAGCTATTACTCTGGAGAAGAAGCGTCAAAGCAAAAAGACACTTGCAACAACAGTGGCTTTTGCTATTTTTATTTTGTTTTTATTAGTAATCTAAGGATATGGAGAAAAAATATTTAGTGTTTATCGTTACTGCTAGTCTAGTCTTTGCTGTGGGTCTGGGCGGTGGATTGATGATTTCTAGACAAGGTAGTATTGATTATAGTAAAGACTGGAAATTTGAGAGTGCTGGTTTTAGAATGCCACTCGGCAAGGAAATTACTGGTCGTATTAAAGAGATTAAGTCTGATAGTTTGGTGCTTAGCTTTGCCGAGGCTGCTGCTCGCGACCCCAGAACAAAGAAGACCGTGGACAAAGAGATTATTGTTAATGAACAAACTTCTGTGTGGTTAAAGAAAATGAAAGGCAATGAGGAGATTTATGGAGCGGAAACTTGGCAGAAAATAACTAGCTTGGACGAGAAACGTAAGAAGATTTCGCCACGAGGTGCTCGTGAAGGTTATGCTGATCTCAGTAAGCAAATTGCTGACTTGAAGCGGGCGGCGATTGATGCTCAGTTTGCTAAAACTAAGGAATTGTCTGAGCAAATGGCCGCACTTAAGCCGGAAGACAGTGCTAAGAGAGAGGAGCTTAATCAGCAGTTGATAGCGATGGGGGCTAAGTATACTTTGACGGCTATTAAATTGAGTGATTTGCAAGTCGGAGAGACTGCAACTTTGAGTAATGAAAAGGAGATTGATTTGAATGGTGAAGTTGTGGCAGAGAGAATTGTAATTACTCGCTAAATTGACTGGCTCTTGCCGGTCCGTTATAATGCAGAAACTCAGATTAATTATTTAAGTTTAATATTATGAAAAAAATTATTATACCAGCACTGGTCTTAACCTTGCTTTTGGCAAGCAGTGTTAGTATGGCAGCGACGGTTAAGGCGCCAGTTATCAAGGACTTGGGGGCAGTGAAGATTAAGAAGGTGGCTGAGGAATTTGTGAGTAAATATTTGGTTGATGGTGCGAAGGTGGAGGTGACGGTGGGTACGAAGAATTCTGGTTTGTATGATCTTTCGATTAAGATTGATGGTGCTAAGGCAATTAATTCGAGGATGTCGATTGATGGTGCGGATTTTTACCCATCAGTCATTAATGTGGCCGATTTTATGAAGAAAAATTCGCCAGCTAATTCGGCTAAGCCTAGTGCGGCAGTGACTCCGGTTAATTCTGCTGTGACTAAATCTTTTAAGCCGACGGTGGATTTGTTTGTCATGAGTTATTGTCCTTATGGTACTCAGGCGCTTAAGGGAATTATTCCAGCGATTGAAGCCTTGGGTAATAAGGTTGATTTTAAGGTTAAATTTGTTAATTATATCATGCACGGTGAGAAGGAAACGGCAGAAAATTTAAATCAGTACTGTATTAATCAGAATCAGCCGGATAAATTTTTGCCTTATTTGAAGTGTTTCTTGGCTTCGGCTGATAGTGCTGCTTGCTTGGCAAGTAACAAAATTGACACTGCTAAGTTAAGTGCCTGTACAGCTGAGACTGATCTTAAGTTTAAGATTAGGTCCGGCAGTAACAGTGGTGGTAATTACCCAGCTTTTAATATCCATAAGGATGATAACGTGAAATACGGGGTTCAGGGTTCACCAACATTGATTATTAATGGTAAAGAATCTAATGCAGGGCGAGACAGTGCTAGTTATTTAGCGGCTATTTGTGCGGCTTTTGTAAACCAGCCGGCTGGGTGTCAAGCTAAATTAGCAACTACGTCGCCAGCGCCTGGCTTTGGCACAGCGACAACACAGACGGCGGTGGCGGCTGATTGTGCGCAGTAAAAATATAAAAAATAGAAACATGGAAATATACAAAGCGGTCTAATTGGGCTGCTTTGTTTTTAAATAACGTGGTTTGTATATTTCTATTTTTCTGTATTTCTATCTTCGTCTTATCTGTGTTATAATTTGTTTAGATTGTTAAATTATGTTACTGGATAATAAAAAAATTAAAGAAATATTGTTGTCGGAAAATTATTTGCGGGCAGCCGATATTGCTAAGGCGGAAAAAGCAGCGGCTAGTAATGGTCGTTCTTTGACTGAGGAGTTGCTTTCAGATAATTTGTTGACTAAAGAAGTGCTTGGTCAGGCTTTGGCTGAGTATTACGGTGTGACATTTTTGGATTTGGCTAAAGAGAAAATTGATACAAAGATTTTTTGGCAGGTGCCAGAGAGTTTGGCGCTAGCTAAGCAGATCGTGGCAGTTAATGAAACTAAAGGTGTGGTGCGGCTAGCTATGGTTGATCCAAGTGATAAGTCGTCAGCGAAGTTGGTGGCTAAAAAACTTGGTCTTTCGGCTAAGGTTTATTTGGTTTTTCCAGCTGATCTAAATGAAGCGCTGGCTCTTTATCAAGGGAGTCTTGCCGATGAATTTAAGGCGGTGCTTGCTACTTTGAATGACAGTAAGCTAGACCATGAAGCAAAGGATGAGGTGATTATTAAAATCGTGGATATGTTGTTGCGTCATGGTTACAATAGTAAGGCATCGGATATTCATATTGAGCCTTATGTCCAAAAAATAATGATACGTTTTCGAATTGATGGCGTAATGCATGACATGTTAGAGATTAGTAAAGATTTGTCACAGGCGATTGTAGCACGAGTGAAGATTTTGGCTAAGTTACCAACTGATGAGCATCGTAGTGCTCAGGATGCTAAGATTCCTTATCAACTAAGTGATGGTCAATTGGATATTCGTGTGTCGATAGTGCCTGTGACTCATGGTGAAAATGTAGTGTTGCGTTTGTTGTCAGCTAAAATTCATAATATTAGCTTGACGGATTTGGGTCTGGCTGAAGACGATTTGGCGAAGCTTAAAAGGTCTTTGCGTAATCCGCACGGGATGATTTTGGTGACTGGTCCAACTGGTTCAGGTAAAACAACGACGCTATATGCGGCGCTAAATATTTTGAATAGAGAACAAGTCCATATTGCTACGATTGAAGATCCGGTAGAGTACGCGATTGCTGGAGTTAGTCAGATTCAGGTTAATCCTAAGACTAATTTGACTTTTGCTGAAGGTTTGCGAGCTTTGGTTCGTCAGGATCCGGATATTATTATGGTAGGTGAAATTCGTGATACTGAGACGGCTAATATTGCTGTCAATTCGGCTTTAACTGGCCATCTATTATTATCAACCTTACACACTAATGATGCGGCGACAGCTTTACCACGGCTCATGGATATGGGTGTGGAACCGTTTTTGATTGCTTCTACTGTTAATGTGATTGTGGCACAGCGTTTGGTTCGTCTATCTTGTCATAAGTGTCGTAAATCAGAGCCTCTTAATGCTGATGAATTAGTTTTGGTAGAGGCTGAGCCGAGTGTAAAGGAGTTATTAAAAGCTAAAGGAGTTCGTGATTGGAAGAAAATGAATGTTTATCGTGGAGCTGGTTGTAAGATTTGTGGGCAAACTGGTTATTATGGCCGTATTGGTATTTTTGAGGTCTTGCAGATTAATGACAAGATCAGGGATCTGATTACTAAGAAGGCGACAAGCGTGGAAATTAATAAAGTCGCGATGGCTTCGGGTATGAATAGTATTTTGAGTGACGGCTTGGATAAGGTTCTTGCTGGTCTTACAACCCTAGAAGAGGTGTTGAGAATAGTAAAGACCTAAATTATGAATAAAAAATCTAAAAATCACGCCAGTGCTTTGGATGTTAGTATTGATTTTGGAAGGGTTAGTTTGTTGCAAAAAATGCTTTTTGCTAAACAATTAGCTTTGATGCTCAAGTCAGGCATGTCTATTACCGATGCTTTGAAGCTGATTTATAGCTCTAGTCAAGGAACATTTAAGCAAATTATTGCTGATATTTACAGCTCAGTTAAGTCTGGTCGCGGTTTGGCTGCGGTAATGGCTCGCTACCCTAGGGTTTTTTCTAGCTTTTTTCAAGGAGCGGTTCTTGCTGGTGAGGCGAGCGGTAATTTAGAGCTTAACTTGCAAAACGTTGCTGCTCAATTAAAAAAAGACAAGGAGCTGGTAGATAAGATTAAGTCGGCTTTGTTTTACCCGGTTATTGTCATAGTGGCGGCTATAATTATTGCTAGTTTTGTAGCGCTTTATGTTTTGCCAAAAATTACGCCGCTACTTTTGGGTTTTAAAGTTCAATTACCTTGGACGACGCGTTTTTTAATTTGGTTATCTACTTTTATGCAGGCTTGGGGTTTGTATTTATTAGCAGCTTTTGTTGTGATGGTGATATTAGCAGTGCTTGTAATAAGACAAAACTGGGCTAGTCCATTTTTCCATCGCTTATATTTGACTACACCGGTAGTGGGCAATTTAACTTGCAATCTTAATTTATCTAGAATTTCTTTTAATCTAGGTATCCTACTAAGGAGTGGACTGACGATTACTGAATCTTTGACTTTGGTAGCTGGTAGTTTGAATAATTATTATTATCGCCAGGCGCTTATTAAGGTTGCCGCGGGAGTGACTAAAGGTGGTTCTTTGGCTGCTAGTTTAGCTCGTTATCCAGATTATTTTCCAGAGATGATGTTGAAAATGCTCAAGGTTGGTGAAGAGTCTGGTCATCTAGAAGATAGTTTGCTGTATATAGCTGAATTTTATGAGACCGAGATTGATACTGCTACAAAAAATTTGGCAACAGCATTGGAGCCAGCTTTGCTAATTTTTATTGGCTTGGTAGTGGGTTTCTTGGCAATTGCAATTATTACGCCAATTTATTCGATTACTGGTAGTATTACAAGATAGTTTATGCGTGCTTTTTCTTTGGTGGAGTTAGTCGTGGTGATGGCTATTGTGGTCATGGCTTTGATGGCGGCTTGGCCGGCGATGAGTCGTTTTCAAATGGATGCTCAGATTAATGAAAGTCTAAGTGCTCTTAGTATGGACTTACGCTTGGCTGCTAGCGATAGTCGATCTGCTTGGCAAGATGATGTGTATGGTCTTAAGTTTTTTGAGGATTATTATACGGTTTATAGAGGTGAGAGTTATGTGACTAGGAAAAGTGAATTTGATAGATTGGTTAGCTTGCCAAGATCTTTGGATTTTCAAGTGGAGCTGGGGACTATTGAAGATGAAATAAGTTTTAATCGACGAGGTTTGCCCGAGGCTTTTGGTTCGGTGACTATTGGTCGTTCGGGAGAAGTTGGTAAAACTTTGTTGATTAATAAATTGGGTGTTATAGAGAAATAATTTGCTTTATGCAGCGAGGTGGTTTTTCAATTTTGGAATTGGTGATTGCGCTAGCTTTGTTTTTGCTGGTGCTTACTATGCTTGGTGCTTATGCTAGTTTTAGCTTGGTTAATTTAGCTAGAAGTCAGTCTTTTATTGAAGCGGAAGCTTTGAATCAGGAGGGGCGATCTCTTGTAGAGCTTGTGGCTCGTCGAGATTGGGGCGGTCTTAATACTTCGCTTAATGCTTTGCATTATGATTTGGGGCAATGGAATTTGGTGTCCGGGGCCGCTGAGCAAATTGGTGTTTATCAGCGTCAATTTATTTTAGCTCCAGTGTGTCGAGATATGATGCAAGCTGTGGTTGATTGCTCACTTGGTAGTCTTGATCCAAATAGTTATCGTTTGACTATGAAAATTAATTGGTTGGGAGATTCTGGTAATCAGGAAGTTTCTCAGGAGACCTATATAACTAATTGGTGAAGTATGATGAATGGTATGCGAAGAGCTTTTACATTAGTGGAATCGATTATTTACTTGGCGCTAGCTATGGTAGTAGCTTTGGGTTTGGTTTATTTTTTGGCAGCGATTAGTGAGTCGAGAATGAAAGCGACTGCTATTAGTGAAGTTCAGTCGGCTGAGAGAGAGGTTTTTAGTGTTTTGAAGAGTCTGGTTAGTGAAGCGAGTGCTATTAATTGGAGTGCTTCTTCGCTTGAGCAAAATTTTGGTAGCTTGGTTTTGATTAATGCTGTTGGTCAACAACAGATAATTAGTCTTAATGATGATGGTTATTTGGTGGTGATTAGCGATGGCGAAGAACTGAAACTTATTAACAGTTTGTTAATAGTTAAAAAAATTTGGTTTAGTAGGCTTGATGATAGAACAGTGGCGGTTAATTTTGAATTATCTTATAAGGCTGGTGAGTCGACGAGGCAGTTAGAATATACCGGTGCTTGGCAAACGGCTCTGACTTTAGCTAATTGATATGAAAAAAAACAAAGCTTTTGTGGCTATGACAACTGTGCTGATAGTGGGAGTGGTTATTTGGTTAATGCTGATTGCTCAGGCCTTAATGCATCTCAATGAGTCTTTTTTGACTCAGTCGTGGAGAGGATTTTTAGCAGCTGAGTCCTTAGCTCGTGGTTGTGCTCAATTGGCTTATCGAGCAATTAGTGCTAACAGTTTTTATGCTGGTCAAAATTTGTCCTGGGGAGAAAATTCGTGTATAATTGAAGTGTCGGCTGAAGGTGATGATTATCAGATTATGGTTCGGGCTAAGAGTGGAGATTATTATAAAAAAATAAATACCAGAGCTAATTTGGCGTCTGGTAATTTAACTGTCAATGAATGGCAGGAGCTGGAATAATAAACTATGTTTTTTGTATCAGACAATGCTATTGGTTTGGATGTTGATGATTTGAGTTTGGAATTAGTTGCGCTGCAAGCGGATGGAAGTGAGGCTAAGCGTGTGGCTAGTAGTCGGGTAGTGCTTGAGCCGGGAATTATTACTAACGGTTTGATTAAGGATGAGGCGAAGTTAGCTTCGGCGATTCGTAAATTATTTGCTAATGCTAAGCCTAAGGCGGTCAAAATTAGTTCTGTAACTTTTGGTGTACCACATACACAGTTTTATCCGGCTTTGGTAGAGCTGCCAAGAAGTGAGACTAAGGATTTGTCGGCTGCTGTTTGGCAGGCAGCTTGTCAAAACTTGCCACTAGTAGCTGAGGATCTGTTGCTTGATTATAAAGTCATTGATGATAATGAGGAGCGTAGTCAGGTGTTGCTTGTTGGTGTTAGTCGAGAATGTGTCCTTGCTTGGCAAAAATTTCTAAAGAGTGTCGGTATTGAAGTGCTTAATTTTGATGTTAGTGCTTATGCTCTGTGGCGTGATTTGGTGACTGGCGAATCTGAGGAGACGGTGGCTGTTATTGATTTGGGCGCTAAGAAAAGTAACGTGTTTATTTTTAATAAACAGCAACTTAATTATAGTTATGATTTTGAGATAGGGGCAGCTACTCTAACTCAGTTAATTGTTGATAAATTAGGAGTTAGTGAGTCTGAGGCTGAAGCTAAGAAAATTAAACAAGGTTTAGATAAGGAATTATTTGCTGTTTTGGATCAGACTTTGTATGAAATGGCTCGTGAAATAGCGGTAGCGATTACTGATTACCAGATTAAAACTGCTAATGTTGTGACGAGCATTAAGTTGGTGGGTGGTGGAGCTAAGCTTAAGGGCTTACTTATTTATTTGGCGGAGAAATTGCCAGTTGTGGCCAGACTTGGTTGTTTAAAAAATGTTAAACCAGGGGATGATAGTATCTTTATTGAAGCCTCTGGACTAGCTCTACGATCTTTGTGGCCAGCTAAATATAGTTCTGAGCCACTGATTAGCTTGCTTAAGAATACTAACAAGAAAGAATCAGCTTCGGTAAATAAAAAAAGTTTGTTTGATGAAGCTGATGAGCTTGATGCTGGTCCAGACTTGATTCGGGGAAATAGGCTTAACGGTCAAAAAAAATTGTTAATTGGTGTTTTGTTGTTGGGAGTCTTGGCTGTTGGCGGTGCTTATTGGTATCGATTAGCGACAAAGGAGAAGCGAGTTGAAGAGTTGCCAGCGGCTGTGGTCTTTGCTGAAGTCCAAAAATTTCCTTATAAATTGACTGTAGCTCTTGATCAAGATTCGTATATTGATGGTTTTTTGCGAGGCAGGATTGTTAATGATCAGGTGGAGAGCGGCAGTGATTTTAAAGAAGTTTTGAATGTCTCTCGTCGTAAAATTGCTGCTTCAATTTCTTCTGAAGAAGAGATTTGGCCTGATCCGCTCAATGAGTTAATTGATAAGTCTAATGTTAATTATCCGATTACCTTACGTTGGTTGGTTATTAATAAGCAGGAAGTTGTAAAACTAGCTTTGGCTACTGTTGATTTGATAAATGTGAATAAAGTGCCTTATGAATTTAATTCAATCACTAAGGATAGAATAGAAAAAACCGACAGCCTAAGTAGCTTGTACTTGCATGGTGAGATTGCGGTTTCGGTTAATCAGAAAATTATTAATGATCAAGTGGTTGATCTGAGTTCATTATCGACAGTAAGTTCGACGCAGATGATGACCACTAGCACTGATGATGTTGCTAGTAGCACTTTGACTAGCGTAACAAGCAGTTTGGACTTAATGAGTG
Source organism: uncultured Gammaproteobacteria bacterium (assembly GCA_964435085.1). Taxonomy (GTDB): domain Bacteria; phylum Patescibacteriota; class Patescibacteriia; order Patescibacteriales; family Patescibacteriaceae; genus UBA917. The sequence continues at coordinate 34,817 of CAYSXQ010000001.1, forward strand.
CGGATAAGGCTGTTATTACTGAGACTGAAACTGGTTGGCTTAATGTTCGTCGTGGTGCTGGTAAAAATTTTGAGGTTATAACTAAAATTTACCCAGGAAATAGTTTTGCTTACAAAGAAAAGCAAGGTGAGTGGTTGCAAATTGTGTTAGCAGATAATGAGACTGGCTGGATTTTGGCAAAATATGCTGAGATTAAGTGAGCTTAGTTCTGTATTATTGGTGTTAGCTTTCGTACTTAATGATTGCTTGCTTAGAAAAAATATGTTAAAATTAAGTCATCAATAAATTATCTAAATTTTATGTTTACTAAGCAGTCGGTTCGTCGCGGTTTTACGCTCATTGAATTATTAATTGTTGTTGCTATTATTGCTATCATCGCTGCTGTTGTTTTTGTGTCGCTAGATCCTCTGACTCGTTTTCGTGATTCACGTGATGCTAAGCGTTGGGTGGATATTTCTGGAATTTTAAGTGCAGTGAAGATTGATCAGGTAGATAATGGTGGTGTTTATATGAGTAATGTCGCTAACATGGTTCCGGGCGAGGTTTATATGATCACTGATGGTGTTGCAGCAGTGCCTAATTGTGTTGTTGCTAATGCTAGTTGTGATATTCCTGTGACTACTGGGGCTACTGTTGCTGATCATTGTCTCGATGCTTCGGAATTAGTTACTCAAGGTTATCTTGGTACAGTGCCAATCAGTCCTAAGGGTGTTTATGCTTGGAATAAGAATTTGACTGGCTATACAATCGAAAAGAGTTCAACGGGAATTTTGACTGTTCGAGCTTGTGAGTCTGAAAATGCTGCTGAAATTAAAGCATCTCGATAAAGATATAGAAAGATAAAAATAGAAAATTAGTCATTCTATTTTTAGCTTGCGCTTAAGTAATATTTATTATGGTGAGTAAGGCGAAGATTAGTGTCGACACTTTGATGATTTCTGATGTTCATTTGGGCTATGAATTTTCTCGTCCACAGAAATTAATTGAGACTTTGGCTCTCTATGACTTTAAGCAATTGGTTCTGAATGGTGATATTTTTGATGATCTTAATTTTAAGCGACTTAATAGCGATCACTGGGATGTGCTATCGTGTATTCGTCAGCTAACTAAAACGCATAAAGTAGTGTGGGTGATCGGCAATCATGATGGTCAGGCGAGTATCTTATCGCGTTTGATTGGAGTCAAGGTTCATGATCAATATATTTGGGCTTCGGGAGGTAAACGTTATTTGGCGATTCATGGTCATCAGTTTGATCGATTTATTTCTAAAAATGTTATTATCGGTGGCGCTGCTAGTATGCTGTATAATATGATTAAAAAGTTTGATCGAGGTGAGGGCGGGGCTATTAGTCATTGGATTATGGAAAATAATCGTAGTTGGCTGCGTTTGTCTGATGAAGTGGCTAATAAAGCGTCTGCTTATGGTAAGATGCGTGGAGTTGATACAGTTTTTTGTGGTCATACGCATATTGCTCGTCAAGATAAAATTAACGGAGTGAGTTATTATAATAGCGGTTGCTGGGTAGAGTCTCCGTCGCATTTAATTACGATTGTGGGGAAGAAAGTTACGTTAGTTGC
>CAYSXQ010000001.1:36494-44700 GCA_964435085.1 uncultured Gammaproteobacteria bacterium
TAGAGTCTCCGTCGCATTTAATTACGATTGTGGGGAAGAAAGTTACGTTAGTTGCTGTTGATTGATATTAAATAGAGAGATAGAAATATAGAAAGTTTCTCTGGGTGAGAGGCTTTTTTAATTTCAAATTTAAAATTTAAAATTTCAAAACAATTTCAAATTTCTCAATATCTTAATCTAAAAACTAAACATAAAGCCTTGTCATTCCAGATCTCGGTCTGGAATCTAGAGTAAATAAGGGTATATTTTGTCTAGATACTAAAGGGTATTAAATGATTATTGCTGATAAACTCTGGATTCCGTGTCGCGGCACGGAATGACAGAGTAGAGAAGAATGTAAGCAATCTTAAGCATTTGAGAATTGTAATATTAAAAATTGTTTTTAAATTTTAAATTTGAAATTAAAAAAGCTATTATTGCTAATAGCTTTTTTGGTTTAAGTTTTTTAAAAACTAAAGATATTCTTCTTAAGCTTCTCCTTGCCTTGATAAATTTGATAGGCCTTATCGCTGTTTTCGCCAAAGAGAGTGATGGCGGAGAGAGCATTGGCCATATTAACGGCCTCGCCTAGTGGTTTTTGGTGGATATTACGGCCAGTAGCGTTGCCGCGAGCTCCAGATTGGATTTGATCGTAGAGAGTTTTGAGGAATTTCTTAGGCTCGACTGATTCGCCACCAGAGAAAATGACGCCAGTACGGCCAGCGGCTTGGATTATTTCTTGGACCTTGTCTTTGCTTGGTGCGTCTGGGTAGTTTAGTTTGACAAAATCAGCGCCGAGAGCAGCGGCAAGGCCAGCGGCACCGGCGAGGAGGTGAGCGTCTTTAGGTTTTTTGATGGCTCCACCACGGAGATAGATCCATAAGACCACGAGCAGTCCGTGAGCATGAGCTTGATGAATTATTTGTCCAGCTTCAGCAAGCATTTTATCTTCAAAGGCGCTACCTGGGTAGAGAGTATAGCCAACACCGGTTATTTTTAGGCGAGAGGTTTTTTTAAATTCAACAACTTGATCAACGGTGCTTAAAACGGCGTTAACTGGGTCTTTTTTGTCGGTAGGCAGTAGGTCTGTTTTGGAATTAAGCTTGATTAGATAATTGACGTTGCGATAGTCGGCGGCGTAATTAGCGATGAGCCCCATCTGAGAGGCAAAGACGCCAATTTTAGCTTGGCTGGCTATGCGGAAAAGATGTTCTGGGTTTTGGTCGTCAGTGGCAATGCCTTCGCCGTAAAAATCATCATTAAGGTGTTCGATTTTTTGGTCGCCAGCAAAAAGCATTAAGCGGCCAGTATTATTAGTAGCTAGTTTGAAATTTTTGAGATATTGCGCCTTGGCGTGGCCAGGGACGGTGAGGGGAATGTTTATTTTCATATGAGGTGAGTATAGCATAGCTTTGAATTGTTTTCAAAATTTATTGAAGTTGATGTTTAATTTCCAATTTCCTACCACAAGAGCACTCGGAATTTCAAATTTCCAAACAAATCACAATAATCAATTCTTCAATTTTGCAAAGTTGTAACTTGGAAATTGTTTTGAAATTTTAAATTTTAAATTTGAAATTTCTTTAATATATGCTATAATTTGCTTAATTAAAAATAATATTATGAAAAAAATAAAACTATTGATACTGATGATGTCATTGTCTTTGCTGCCTGGTCTCGTTTTGGCTAGTGCTAGTGAGGGCGTGATTGATAAGACTCATCGTTATGCTTGGAGTGATAAGATTGGTGCAATTGATATGTCTGGAGTAAAGGTCTTTGATGGTCAGTTGAAAGGTGTAGCGACGACGGTGTCTCTGGGAACTATTAGCTTTGATGATCCGTCTTTTAAGGTTTTGAACGATGGGGCTGGTAATTTGAGCGGTTCAGCTTATGGTTCCTTGACTGGCTTAATTAATTTTACTGGCGTGAAGATTGCTGTTGATGGTTATTTTGCTGGTGTGGCTGATGGTAGCTTCAGTGCTGGTAAAATTTATTTTGATTGTACTGCTAATGCAGCTTGTCCGAATGCCTCAAGTGCTCGAGTGGCAACTGATTGGCGACCAGCGGCTAGTCGACAAGAGGTAGTAGTAACAAATACTATTGCTAAGGCAGCGGAAGCTAAAAATTATTCAGCTTGTGATGGCCTTAATGATTATTTGAGTTACTCGCGTTGTGTGTCTGAAGTTGATGCTAAGCGTTCTCAGACTACAGCACTTGCTAGCGAAGAGCCAAAGAGTATTGATGGTGAGTATAGTATTAAGATCGGTGATGCTTCTGGTCTTGTTAACAAGACAACAGTGACCTTGTATTTGACGGCTGCAAAAGAGGCGGTGGATATGATTATTGCTCGTGATAACAACTTTGGTTTTGGTACCAAGCAAAAAGTTGCTAGTACGGCTACTTGGTCGATTGATGATGAGCAAGGAGTGCAAACGGTCTATGTTAAGTTTTATGATAAGAGTGGCATGCCGCTAAAGATCGTAGCTGCTACGGTAGCTTTGGATAAGCGTCAGGGTGATGCGGCTGCTGAAAAAGAGGCGAAGACAGCTTTTAAGTTGCTATATGGTCGAGCGCCGGGTAGCTCAGCGGTTGATTTAGAAGCTTTGAAAATTATGGCTTACGGTATGAGTGTTGAAGTGCCGCGAGACTTAGCTAAGGAAAAGTTGGCTTTGGCTCGTTTTGTGAAAGTTTATATGCACTCTCCGATTGCTGATCAGGAATGGAATATGATTAAGGCTTATAGCTATGCCGAGGCAGTGGTTAAGGCAAGGTCTGGTGCTGTATCGACGGTGACAAAGACTGCTGATAGCTTGCCAACTAAATCTGAAGTAGTAGCGACGGTAGTGGAAAAAGATTGTCGTCCAAAGTCAAAACTATTAACCAACTTGGATTTGGGTAGTAAAGGCAAAGAGGTTATGGCTTTGCAAGATAGTTTGAAATGTCAGGGATTATTGGCTAGTAATTATAAGGTGACGGGTAATTATGATGCTGATACGGAAATGGCGGTCAGTGCTTTTCAAAAGCAAAATAAGATTTTGTGTAAAAACGGTACTTATTGTGGCGGTATTGGTCCAACGACTCGTGATAAGTTGAATAAGCTCGCTGTGCTTAAGGTCGAGTCACCTAAAGTAGAATCGCCTAAGACAGAGGCTAAGACTGTGCTTGCAAAGACTGCGCTTAGTAGGAACCTAACTTTGAATATGACTGGTGAAGATGTTAGTCAATTACAGACCTTCCTTGCTCGCGATAAGACTATTTATCCAGAGGCTTTGATAACTGGTAAATTTGGTCCTGCGACTGAGGCAGCGGTGAAGAGATTGCAAGCTAAACATGGCCTGAAGTGTAGTGATGGCACTGCTTGCGGTTATATCGGGCCTGCTAGTCGTAAGAAGATTAATGAATTAATGGCTGAGTAGGATGATAAAAAAGCTTTCATTTGATTGAAAGCTTTTTTAGTTATTGCCAATTAAGGATTATTTTATCAGGAGCTTTGCTGAGATTCAATTCTATGCTGGAGCTTGATGGTGAATAGTTTGAACTGATAAGGCTATTAGTTTGGTTTTTGATTGGATTTAAATTAGCTAGGTCGAGTGTGGTGATTTCCGGTGAGTTTATCTTTAGGTTGATGTCGTTTGTTAGATTGAGTGTTAGAGTGTTGATATGGCCTTGAAAGTCTAAATTTTGTTTGACGCTTTGATTAGCTAGACTGAGGTTGATATCGGAGCCGTTGGTGCGTGCTTGTAAATTCTGGATAGAGAGATTTCTAAAGTTTAGGTCTAATTGACTGGCTCCACTGTTTAGGCTGAGATTGATTGGTAGATTGTTTGTTAGGGCTAAATCTAATTGACTGCGACTAGTTCCGGCTTGAGATTTTTGACTGACTGATTCGAGTTGGACTGATTGACTATTGTCAGTGGCTTGGGTGTTGATCAGGAGTTTGGCGTAATTACTGTTGAGTCCGCCGATAATTAATTTGTCGCTAGTGCCAGCTGAAATGTTGAGGTTACCTAATTGATGGACGATGTTAAGATTGGCAGTCTCAGTTAAGCTGAGCTTGTCGATATTGATAGGAAAGCTCTGTTCACTGCTAGGAGAGCTTAGATGCTTGTTGAATTGGTTGCTAGTTAGTTCTGGTTCAAGGCGGAGGGTGATTTTGTCGCTAATGAAGATGGCAGCGATGGTGAGGACTGTCATGGTGAAGATGCTACCGGTGACCAGACCAGTCCAGCCTTTGCCGCTGATGAAAGATAATCCGAAGAAGATGAGGATCATTGGCCAAAGTTGCCAGAGACTGAAATTCATATCTATTGGTAGCCAGCCGCTGTTTTGCGCAAGGTAGAGTAATCCAAGTACTACTAGGAAAAGTCCAAAGGAAAATTTGCCAAAGTCAAAATGCCAAGTGGCCTTTGGTTCTTCAACCCAGAGCGGTTCTAGTAAGGGAGCTTCAACTGCTTTGATTGCTTTTGTCGAATTTTTGCTTTTGAGTTTAGTTTTTTGTTTAGGCATATTATTCAGATTGTTTGAGAATTAGGAGACAGCCAAAGGTGATGAGTAAGAAAGGGAAGATTAGTTCATTGCTGATTAGGCGCCAGGTCTGAGGTAGTAGGTTGTCGCTTAAAATAATTATACCTAGTCCGATGGCAATAAAGCCGAAAAGTTTTTTGCGTTTGAGTTTGGTGTTTGCTTGATGGACTGGATGAGGGTGCTTTTCGATAGGGATGACGATGCTCATGATAATATAGATGAGTAGTCCTGAGCCGCCGATGATAGTGAGGATGACGAAGGCGAGGCGGATGAGAGTGACATCGACAGAAAAATATTCAGCTAGGCCGCCGCAAACGCCAGTGAGAATTTTTTGATCATGAGAGCGATAGAGTTTTTTTATCGTTGGTTTTTTCATGCGAGTATTATAACACAAAAAAAGGAAAAAGTTAAAAGAAGGTAGCTCTTTTTAATTTTAAATTTGATATTAATCAATGTGTCGATGTTTCTTCTTGATGCTTTTGCGGGCGCGATGTTCGTGGAGGTAGCGTCGATTAGTAACGCGATGTTGTTTGTGAGCGAAATCTAATTCATACACTAGCGGTTCGCTATAAGCTATCTCTAATTCGGTAATAGCCTCGTCGGAAATATTGTCGAGATATTTAATGAGAGCACGTAGACTGTTGCCGTGAGCAGTGATGAGGATGTTTTGACCAGCTCTTAACCTAGGCTCTATTTCTTGAAGATAATAAGGCAGGACTCGCTTATAGGTATCAGCAAGAGATTCGCTCCAGGGCATTTGGTTTTTGCTGAGTTCTTGATAGCGTGGATCGGCGATAAATTGTTGATAGAGGTGTTTGCTGATTTTGGGCGGTCTACTGCTATAAGAACGACGCCAGAGTGCGACTTGTTCGGCTCCGACCTGGCGGACCATTTGTTTTTTGCTGAGTCCTTGTAAGTCGCCGTAGTGTCTTTCGTTGAGTTGCCAAGCTTTGGTGACTGGCAGATAATACTGATTCATTTCAGCGGTGGCAAGATAGAGTGTTTTGATGGCGCGTGTAAGAACACTGGTGTAGCTGTGATCAAAAATTAATCCATGATCACGCATAATTTGACCGGCGTGCTTGGCTTGTCTGATACCGCGGCTAGACAAGTCAATATCAGTCCAGCCAGTGAAGAGGCCAGCTTGATTCCAGAGACTTTCGCCGTGACGTAATAGGACTAGTTTATTTTTCATGTTGGTATTATAACATGAAAGAGCGTGGTTAAGAAGTTGCTTTAATTTCAAATTTAAAATTTAAAATTTCAAAATAAATTTTAATGATTTAATGTTTTAATTTCGAAACATTTTCATATTTTGTTGTTTTGTAATTAAGATTTAGAATATTTGAAATTGTTTTTAAATTTGAAATTTTAAATTTGAAATTAGTCTAGTTTGTCAGCTACCACCATTTATAGTATGCTGTGGAGACAATTAATTTATAGTCAATATTATGATCGATCCACAAACTGTTTTTCAAAAAATTTCTAGCTTGAAACGTGAGCAAAAAGAGCTTAAAACTGCTTATCGCGATGCTCTGACTCATGATAAACATTACCAAGAGGCGGCTGAGGCTTTGAAGACTTTGCGTGAGAAGAAAGCAACATTGGAATCTAAAGTGCGCGGTGACTTTGGTCCAGAATTTCAGCGTATGGAAGAGCTTAAGCAGTCGATTAGTGATGAAGAGATGATGCTTTCAGATATCGCACTCTCTAGTGTGATGAAAGGTGAGAAGGTGGAATTATATGATGAGAACGAAGCGCAATACGAACCTATTTTGGCAGTGAAATTTAAGAAGACAAATAAATTTAAGGATAAAGAATAGTGTTGCTATTTGCCTGGTAGAGAAAAGTTGGACGCAGGATGATAAATTTGGTATAATAATTTTATCTTAAATATCCTTGGAGGGCTATGGTCAAATCTAAAGAACAGTTGTCAGCGAAAAGCGCAGCTAAAAAGAAAATTAAAACTCTCAAGAAAAGAGTGCCTGTTAAGGTTGTTGCAAAGACTAGTGTAAAAGTAAAGGCTAAGAAAAAGATGATTGGGGATGATGAGATTGATGATCTACTTCTTGATAATGAGTCTGAAGAGCAAGTACCGTTTAAGAAGAAAACTTCGCCTAGTCATGACGAGAGCTCTGGCTTGAACGAAGTCGAAGAAGAGGATGAAGAAGTTAGGTTGACTCCAAAAATTAGAGTTAATAAGTTGGCTGGCCGCGGCGGCGTTTTGCCTAATGATTATGTGGTGGCTATGCGTAATAAGCGTAGTTCTTATGTCGAAGACAGTGCTGATATGGTTGACGATGATGAGCTTGAAGAAGATATTGATGAAGACGAAGCGCCAGTGGTTAGTGAAAAGAAAAAGACTGAAGCTAAGAAAGATCTACAGTTAGAGACTGATGAAGATGATGACGCTATGATCATTGAGGCTGGAGACGGTCCTGATGAATTAGCTGATCTTTTGCCTCCAGATGAGATAATTGCTCCGGATAAATTAAAATTAGACAAATCCTCTGCTCGCAAAGAATTGTCAGAGGAGACTGAGTTCGAGAGTGGATCTGAAGTGGATGAGCATAAGGCTCGTAGTGTGAGAATTTATAAAAGAATTGCCGTAGGTTTTTCTGTTTTAGTTTTCATTATTTTGTTAGTTGTTTTGTATTTCGCTTTGGTTAAGGCGACTATTTCTATTGCTCTTAATGAACAAGTTATTAATGATCAGGTTGTGATTGCTGTTTATGATAGGCCGCAGGACTTTTCTTTGCCAGCTAAGTCGGTGAGAGGTTTGGTTAAGAATGTAGCAGTTGAACAAAGTAAGCTTTATCAAGTTTCTGGTCATGATGTGATTGGTGAGGAGGTTGTTGGTCAGATTACTCTGTACAATAAATATAATAAGAGTCAGCCTTTGGTGGCTTCGACTCGTTTATTGTCGGCTTCGGGTAAATTATATCGTTTAAAGAACTCTGTGACGGTACCGGCTGGTGGTCAAGTTGTGGCTGATGTCTATGCTGATCAGGCGAAGCCAGAGATGGCTGTTGGAGCTGAGCTATTTACAATCCCTGGCCTCTGGGAGGGTTTGCAGGATAAGATTTACGGTCAGAGTCTTGAAGGGGCTATTAAATATCAGCAGAAGTTGCGCAGGATTATAGCGCAGGATGATATTGATAAGGCGCTTGCTGATTTGAAACAGGTTTTGAAAGATAAGGTGAAGGCTGACTTTGATAATACTTATAATGATTACGATTATAAGTTTTATAATCTAGATGAATTGAATTTGAAATTTGCGGTATCGGGTAAGGTTGGTGAAGAGAAGGATCAGTTGCCAGTGTCGATGAGTGGGACGGTTGAAGTAATAGCTTTCAATAGTGATCAGGCTCAGGATTTGGCTAAATTATCCTCAGCAGCGAAGTTGCCAGCTGGTCAGGATCTGCTTAATCTTGATACTAGTAATCTAAAGTACGAATTAACTAAGTTTGATCCAAATATGGTGATGGCTGAGGTTAATATGACTTATGATATAAAGGCGAGAGCTAATAACAAGAATGAAATTGTCGATAAGAATAAGATTATTGGTCTATCTGAGGATCAGTTGAAGCAGTATTTGAGTAATATTAAAGACATTAGGACTTATAATATTGAGTTTTATCCAGCTTTTATCAAGCAGGTACCGAGACTTACTGATCGGATTGAGGTGAAGGTGGTGGAGTAA
>CAYSXQ010000001.1:44800-77318 GCA_964435085.1 uncultured Gammaproteobacteria bacterium
TATCAAGCAGGTACCGAGACTTACTGATCGGATTGAGGTGAAGGTGGTGGAGTAAAGAAATTGCTAAAACAATAGAAAAAACGGCATATTATTGACAATATGCTGTTTTTATGATATAATCATAATTATAATTGTTCCTTTTATTTTAATATTTTAGGAGAGTGAAATGAAAAAACATTATCAGATTAGCGGGGGGTTTGCGATATTTTTATCAATTGTTCGCTATCTGCTTTTGCTTGTCTCGTCGTATTTTCTTGTGGCTACTACGGATCTTTTATTTTTAAAAGAATTTGATTTTAGCTGGCAGACTGCGGTGATTGCATCGCTAATATCTATAATTGTAATGATTGTTGCTTATCATGCGCTTTCGTATGCATGTAGAAAAAATAACAAACAATTATTTGTCTTATTTTTCTTATTGTTTTCGATTGTTGTTATGATTTTGCCGTTTTATTTAAGATATTATTTAGGTTATGACATAATGTCTATCGGCTGCAGAGAAATGTTTTTTTGGGGTTATATGACCTTTTATGTGTCGTTGACTTTGTTTGTGATAATAAGATATGGCCTTAGTGTTGCGCATGAAAAAACATTAATTGATTCTATGCCATCCTTTAAAGATAGATAGATAATTTAATGAAGATTTGAGCTAGTTGTAATGACTAGCTTTTTTATTGACATAATCTTGGTAGAGCTTCAGAATAGAGATTGTAATTGGTTCTTTTTATATTTATTTTTTTACTGGAGTTGCTGTGATGAAGAATATCTTTACGTGGAGCCATGTTCCACTGTACTTTTTGCTCCTCATTGTTTTGCCAACGGTAGGCACTGCCTTAGCGCTGTACTTGTTGGTATTTGAGGGGATGATAGCTTGGAGTGATATCTTGATTTTCGCAGTGATGTATGTGATTACGGAGTTGGGAGTGACGGTGGGCTATCACAGGATGCTCGTCCACCAAAGTTTCCAAACTAGTGGCGTGGTCAAGTTTATTTTCTTAATGCTGGGTTCAATGACGATGCAGGGACCGGCGATAACTTGGGCAAGCAATCACTTGAAACATCATGCTTTTACTGATGATAACGAAGATCCGCATAGTCCGACGATTAAGGGTTGGCTGCATGCGCATTTTGGCTGGATCTTTTCGATTACTAGTGATGAAGTCGAAGGGGCTCGGCAAGTCTTTGGTAAGAAATTTTTGCGAGATAAATTGGTGGTGTTCATGAACAAAACTTTTTTCTTGTGGGTGGTGCTCGGGTTTGTGATCTGCTACCTAGTCGGTGGTTGGACAGGGTTACTCTGGGGTGGCTTTGTCAGATTGTTTTTTACTTTGCATGTGACTTGGAGTGTAAATTCTATTTGTCATATGTTTGGTAGTAGGCTCTTTAATACTGCTGACGAAAGTCGTAATAACTTCTGGATCGGCTTACTGGCTATGGGCGAAGGTTGGCATAATAATCATCATGCTTTTCCGCGTTCGGCCTTTCATGGTATGCGTTGGTGGCAGATTGATTTTTCTGGCTATCTCATTCGAGTGATGGAAAGGTTGCATGTGGTTTGGAATGTATATCGTGTTCCTCGGAATGTGTTAGTTGAGAAAGCGGTAAAGTAAAAATTGCTTTGCTGTAAAACTTCAAAAGGCGAGTTATTTATAATTCGCCTTTTTTATTGACAAAATGAGATGATAGTTGTTTAATGGAGCAAAGGTTCTTTTAAATTTGTTTATTTTTTGAGGAGATAGAAATGAAAGCAAAGAAAATCTACAATGTAGTAAGGTGGTGTAAATATGGAGCACTGGTCCTAGTGGTTTTGATATGGTGGGGGAGGTTTTTTCAGTATATGTTCAGAGTTAGCTATGAATGGTTTAGTCAAGAAGTATTTTTATTGTTTGTGTTTATTCTTTTATTTTTTGTTTTGTGGTTAGCTTATCGTTTGATGCCAAGAATAGATAATTTGCTGTTTTATTTTGATCGTTACTTAGCTTTTCTTCTTTTGGTCTTATGTTACGCTGTTTATTCTTATCTTGATTTTTACAAGGATAATTTTGCTCAGACTATTGTATCGTTTGTAGTATATTATTTCTTGGCTTGGATTTGTGTTGATATTGAGCGGAGCATCAAGGCTGTTGAGGAGATTGACTCGAAAATAAAGCTTTTAAGGTAATAGATAGAGAGTTAATTGTTATGATTAACTCTTTTTATTTATACCAAGCTCTGCCCTTGATAAATTCCTTATAATCTGGTTAAATTCAATGGTATTATGAATGAAATAAAAAAACTTATTATTAGCCAATTGGCTAAGATTATTAAAGATAAATTGGGGATAGAAAGCTCTGAGATTGAGCTTGCTTATCCGGTTTTTGCTAAGCAAGGTGATTTGTCCTTGGCTTGTTTTGCTTTGGCGAAAGGTGCCGCTAAGTCTCCTGTCGAGATTGCTCAGATTATTGCTGGGGATTGGAATGCTATCGATGAAGTGAGTGAAGTGAAGGCGGAAGGACCTTATGTTAATTTTTATATCAATACTAGCAAGCTAGCACCGCAGCTCTTTGCTAATTTTGCTGAGTCTGTGGAAAATATTGGTCGAGCTGAGAAGGTCATGATTGAATTTGCTAACGTGAATACTCATAAGGAGTTTCATATTGGTCATTTGCGTAATGTGGCTTTTGGGCAGGCGGTGACGGGACTACTTGGCGCTGCGGGCTATGATGTCTTGCCAGTGTCGTATGTGAATGACTTTGGGATTCATACGGCGAAGACCATTTGGCAACTCTCTAAGGCGCCGATTGACCAGTCAGCTGGAATTAATCGTGGCTATCTCTTGGGTCAGGCTTATGTAGCCTCAGTGGTGGCGATGGGTGATGATGAACAGGCTAAGAAAGAGGTGAGTGCGATTATGACGGAGATTGAAGGTCGATCTGGCGAGAATTACAAACTATGGCAAGAGACGCGGGAGTGGAGTATTGAATATTTCCAGTCTATTTATGACAAATTGAAAATTAAATTTAGTCATTATTATTACGAGAGTGATTTGATTGATCGCGGTCGTGAGTTAGCTAAAGAATTATTAGCTAAGGGCGTCTTGCAAGAAAGTCAGGGTGCAGTGATCGCTGATTTGTCAGCCGAAGATTTGGGCGTTTTAGTTATCTTGCGTCAGGATGGAACAGCGCTGTATCCGGTGGCGGATTTGGCTTTGGCGATGGAGAAATTTGCTAGTGCTAAACTGGCTAAGTCTCTCTATGTCGTGGATAAACGTCAGAGTTTGTATTTCAAGCAGCTCTTTGCGGTTTTGAAAAAGATGGGTTATGAAGCGCCAATGATTCATTTGCCTTATGACTTTGTGACTTTGCCGAGTGGTATGATGAGTTCGAGGTCTGGTAACACTGTGCTCTTTAATGATGTTTATAATGAATGTAAAAATAGTTTCTTGGCTGAAACTAAGACTAGGCACGAAGATTGGTCAGATGAGAAAATTGATGAAGTGGCAGAGAAATTGACCATGGCGACTTTGAAATTTGAAATGATTAAGGTGAGCGCGGAGAAGATTATTACCTTTAATATTAAAGAGGCCTTGCGCTTTGAGGGTTATACCGCAGCTTATTTGCAGTATAGCTGTGCGCGTATTAATAGCGTGCTGGCTAAGGCTGGTGATTGGATGATTAGTACTGAGGCTTTGGATTTTGCGGAGTCTGCCGAGAAAACTTTGGTGGTGGCTCTGGCTAAGTATCCCGAAGTTATTGCTGAGGCGGCTAGTAAATATGAACCGTCGATTTTGACTCAGTATCTCTTTGATGTGGCGCAGCTGTTTAATGATTTTTATCAGACTTGTCCGATTTTGTCGGCAGCCGAAGAGGTGAAGAATAGTCGTTTGGCTTTGGCTGGCCATGCGCAGCGGGTTTTGACTCAGGGTCTAGCCACAATCGGCATTGAAGTAATAGCAGAAATGTAGTAGAGTAAAAAAATGAAAGATCAGATTTTGAAACAATTAAAGAGTGATTTGCAGGAAGCGACGACTGAAGAGTTGGTGGCTGCTTTGTGGCAGAAATATTTTGCTAAGACTGGTATTGTGACACTGGCTTTGAAAGAATTGAGTAAATTATCGATTGACGAGAAGCGTGAACAGGGTCCGGCTTTGCAGGCGATGAATGCTGAGGCGCGGGAGATGTTTACTGATCATCAAAAAAAGATGGCGGAATCTGGTATGGAAGCTAGGCTCCTAGCCGAGACGGAAGAAATCGACTTGCAGCCTATTAAACTGGGTCATTTGCACCCAATGTCAGTGACTATTCGTCAGCTTAATGATCTATTTCAATCACTAGGCTTTTCGATTGCTGAGGAAAGAGAAATTGAGACTGATGAATTTTGCTTTCAGCGACTTAATGTACCATCTGATCATCCAGCGCGTGATATGCAGGATACGATTTATATCGAAGAGCCTAATCTCTTGCTTCGTACTCAGACTTCGTCGATTGAAGCGCGAGTTTTGGCAGGATATAAACCGCCCTTTAAAGTTGTCTCACCGGGTAAGTCTTATCGTAATGAAAAGGTAAATAAGTCTAATCACTTTATCTTCCACCAATATCAAGGCTTTGTGGTTTTGCCGGAGACAAATCTGAAGGATCTCTTCGGTATCTTTACTTATCTATTTCGTCATATGTATGGCGAAGATGTGGTGATTCGTTATCGTAATAAATATTATCCAGAAGTGGAGCCGGGTGTTGGTCCTGATATGCAGTGCTTTAATTGTCATGGTAAGGGTTGCGCAGTGTGTAAGAACGTCGGTTGGATTGAAATGGGTGGCGCTGGTATGATTCATCCTAATGTCCTCAAAATGGCCGGTCTTGATCCAGCTAAATGCATGGGCTTTGCCTTTGGTCTTGGCCTTGATCGCTGGGTGATGGCCAAGTACAAGATTACAGATATTCGGACATTACTCGGTGGTAATTTAGCTTATAAGCCAGATCAACATGAAAATATTATATAGTAAAATCAAAGAATTAGTGCCTGATCTCCAAGTTGATGCAAATGCGGCTGGGGAAGTTTTGACCATGATTGGCATGATGATGGATAGCTTTGAAGAAGTGACTTATCAAGGTAAGAAAGATTACTTGCTGGGCCTCGAAACTCGTAACCGAGTTGATTGTCTCTCGATCTGGGGTATTGCTCGGGAGCTTGCTGCTTATTATGGTCTAGCGGCCAAGATTCCGGTGCTTGAAGCTAGTCATGCTGCTGAAGAATTGCATATCAAGGTGGAGGCTAGAGAAGCGGTGCGTCGCATCAAGGCGGTGACTGTGACTAATTTGACTAATCAAGCAAGTCCCAAGTGGCTCTCTGAATTTTTGCAGCTTTATGAAATGAATAGTTTGAATCTGCTCGTTGACTTGTCTAACTATGCCATGATTATGACTGGCTACGCTTCACATTTGCTTGATTGCGACAAGATGAATGGCAATTTGAAGTGGCAGCTTAACAAGCAAGAGCAAAGTATTAATACTCTTGATACTAGTGAGATTGCTTTGACTGGTGGTGAGTTAGTGATTAGTGATGACAAAAATATCTTGGCGCTTGCTGGACTAATTGGTACGAGAGCGGCAGCAATTGATGAAGGGACAAAGAATGTGTTGCTTGAGATGGCAGTGTATGAAGGAGCGCTCGTTAAGAAAAATTCTCGACAGCTTGCTATTGTGACTGAGGCTGGTAATCGTCTAGCGAAGGAAATGGACGCGGCTAGTTTAGAAGCGGCTTTTAATTATTTAGTGGATTTGATTGTGACACAGGCTGGTGGTCAAGTGGTGTCTACTTGTGATTATTATCCAGCGCCGAAGATGGCGAGTGCCATTAGCTTTGATCCGAATTCAGCTAGTCGTTTTGCGGGCATTGAAATTAGTGCTGCTCGAGCGATGGAGATTTTGAAATCACTGCGTTGTCAGGTAGTGGAGGATGGCGAAGCTTGGCTGGTGACTCCACCATCCGATCGAGCCGACTTGGCCATGAGTGAAGATTTGGTAGAGGAAGTGGTGCGTATGGTGCGTTATGATTCGATTCCTGCTGATGAGATTCCTGCGCTAGCTGTGACGCCTGATCTCACTAAGCCGATCTATTATCTCAAAGAGCATTTGCGAGATATTCTGGCGGCACGTGGTTTTGATGAGGTGCTTAGTCAGCCTTTGGTGGCAGTGGAGTCAAATGAACAAGCAAATTATTTGGATTGGTCAGCGATCATGACACAGAATAGCGTCAATGAAGATTTTCCGGTTTTGCGTTTGTCTTTAGGGGTTAGCTTGCTCGCTCAACTTAATGAATTTATTAAAAAGAATATTAGTCCGATTAGAATTTTTGAAATTGGTAAGGTTTTTGGTAAGCGAGGTTCTGATTATCAAGAGGCGGAGCATTTGGCTTGCCTTATTTATGATGAATCTAATGGCAAAGGCTTAGTGAAATTACAACAAGAGTTAGCTGTTAGTTTGGGGCAACTGGGTTGTGATAATATTGGTTATGAAGTTGCTAAGACAGTGCCTGCAATTGCTAATCCTTACGCAGCTTATGTGATCAAGAGTGGCAAGGAAGAGCTTGGTATTATTTATAAGGCGAAGCCAAGTCAGGAAGGTGCTATTTATTTGGCGGAGGTTGATTTGGAGAAGTTGGTAGCGGTGATTGAAAAGCATCCGCATCAAGCTGTGGTGGAACTCTCTCAGAAATTGGTGGTGCTCGATGCGAACTTGGAGTTGGGATCGAAGCATGAGCTGGTTAAGCACTTAGAGAAAATTAGCAAAGAGATTGGTGAAGATAATCTGTGGAGCTTGGTGGTGCTTGATACTTATCCGCTCGCTCATGGTTTTCGTTTTACCTTGCGGCTAGCCTATCATGGTCTAGCTGATCAAGAGGCGAAGGCGATACATGCTAAGATATTTGGCTAAGATTTTAAAAGACCCGCATCAATGCCTGATAGCGGGTTTTTAAATTCCCCTCTTGAGAGGGGTGCCCGTAGGGCGGGGTATGTAATTCTACTCTGTCCAAAGATTATCTATTTGGCACAATGTATGAAAAAGATATTGTGGTACAATCCAAAATTAAAACAGCTCTCTAAAGAATTGAGAAAACAAGGTATTTTATCAGAAGTAATCTTGTGGGACTTTTTGAAAAATAAACAGATGCGAGGCTTTGCTTTTAATCGCCAAAAGCCGATTGATGAGTATATTGTAGATTTTTATTGCTCGGAGTTAAATTTAGTCATTGAGATTGACGGGATATCTCATGGTGCTAAGATTGCCTATGATGAATATAGAGATTATAAATTAAAGTCATTGGGTTTAAGTGTTTTGCATTTTGATGATGTGGTGGTGAAAAAAGATGTGGATTCTGTTTTGAGGGCTATTGATTGGTGGATAGAAAAAAATATGGCGAAGTAGAAAAAACATACCCCGCCCTACGGGCACCCCTCTCAAGAGGGGAATAATATGAATATGTTAACAAAAACGATAATCGATAAATTGGAGATTCCGACTAGCTCTGGTTGTTACCAGTTTTTTAATGCTGAGAAAAAAATTATTTATGTGGGCAAGGCGGTGAATTTGAAGTCGCGGGTGCGCTCTTATTTTCAAGTTAGTGCCGATCATACGCCAGCTAAGCGCAAGATGGTTAGTGAAGCGGCGAGCGTGAAGTGGCTCGAGGTTGATAGTGAAATTGAGGCTTTGCTTTTGGAAGCGAATTTGATCAAAAAATATCAGCCTTATTATAATGTGCTTCTTAGAGATGATAAGCGCTTTGCTTATTTGCATATTTCTCTGGAGGATGAGGTGCCGGGACTATTTATTACTCGTAATATTGGTAAGGCTGGTAAATATTATGGACCTTTTACTAGTAGTCGGGCGCTCATCGAAACGATGAAGGCGATTCGCAATATTTGGCCTTATTGCACGCAGAAGAAGATTAAGGCTGAGCCTTGTTTTTATTATCAAGTGCGGCGTTGTACTGGAGTTTGTGGTGGCGTGATTAGTCGTGCGGAGTATTTAAAAACTGTGATTAAGCCGATTATTGATTTCTTTGATGGTAAGAAGTCAAAATTGATTAAGGCTTATGAGACGAGGATTAAAATTTTGGAAAAAGCTAAGCCGGAGATTGGGACTGAGAAGTATCAAGAGTTATTAAAATTAAAATTGACTTTGACGCATTTCAAGCATGTGCTGGCTAGTACGAAAGTTATTTCGGTGGGTGAGAAATATGCTAATGATGTGATTGAGCTAGCCAAAGTTTTGAGTTTGCCGAAGATTCCTTATCGTATTGAAGGTTATGATATTTCCAATATCTTTGGGCAGCAGGTGGTCGGCTCTTTGGTTGTTTTTGCTAATGGTGAGGCGGAGAAAAGTAGTTATAAGAAATTTAAGATTAGAACGGAGCGGGAAGGGGATGTCTGGAGTCTGACGGAGATGCTGGAGCGGCGTCTTGCGCATACTGAGTGGCCATTGCCGGATTTGATTTTGATTGATGGTGGGAAGGCGCAGGTTAGTCAGGCGAAGAGGGTGCTCAAGAAATTTAAAATTGAGGTGGAAGTTTTGGGACTCTCGAAAGGGGCGGGGCTGAGAAGCGCGATTGCGAAAGACAAGATTTATTTTGCGGGGGAGAAATTGCCTTTGGAATTACCACTAGCTTCGCCGGCTTTGCATCTCTTGAAAAGAGTGCGTGATGAGTCGCATCGCTTTGCGATTGGGTATCATCGGGATTTGCGGTCGAAGAAGTTTTTGTTGAAATAGATTTGTGTAAAAAAAGAGCCACTTTCAAATTGATTGAAAGTGGCTTTGGTTATGCTGGCCTAGCTTTAATTATAGGCTTTTTATAGTTTTTGCTTCCAAGGTTTATTATTCGACTATTTAAGAACTGGAGCTTGTTTTCAAAGATTTTGTCTGCTTTGTGAGCATTGATTAAATCTTTGATTTTAAGATGCCAGCCCCAGAAGAACAAGCCGAAAAAGATGGCTATTGCCGGGTTTATTTTAGCAGTATAGCTGCAAATTGAGATGGCGACGAGTAAATAAATGAAGCTTTTCATGAGAAAACCTCTGGATAGATTGAAAGAATGTTAAACAACGATTGTGCTTTATTTCTAGTGTATTTTATTAGGATTGTCAATATTTGCTTAAAAAATAAGCTATCCGGAGATAGCTTAATGTTTTATTCGTCTTTATTGTTGGCTGCTTTGGCTTTTCTTGCGGCTATAATTTTCTTAGTGCCGATAAATGTGCATATTGCAAAGAATGAAATTATAACAGAGTAGACTAGCATTGTGCCTAGTCCATAGTCGTTGAAATATTGAATAGCTTTTTGGGCTGTGCTGTCTTGGCTAGTTTGGGCGTAGACCGTGAGACTGCTTGATAAAAGCAGAGTTAGCGAGATTGTTGGGAAGGCTTTTTTCATGGAAGACTCCTTGATGAAGATGGATTGTAAATAACTATTGTGATGTTTTTATAGCATTTATGCTTTGAAATATCAATGTTTTTGATAACTTATTTGTTTAGCCCTGGCACCATCTTTCTTAGTCTCTCCAGACTAAACTTCCTAGTCTGTGCCTTGATCTTGTCTTTGGCGCGTTTGGTTGCCACGAACTTGAGCCAGTCGGCGTTGGGGCGACGGCGGCTTTGGTCGAGGATGATTTCGACGGTGTCGCCGTTGGCTAGCTTTTGGTCGAGCTTGGACATTTTGTTATTGACCATGGCGGCAGTGCATTTATTGCCGATATCGGTGTGGACGGCGTAGGCAAAGTCGACGGGGGTGGCGTCGGCTGGTAGGTCGTAGACGTCGCCCTTGGGAGTGAAGACAAAGATGCGGTTTTGGAAGATATTGATCTTGGCTTGGCTGATGAATTCGCCCGTGTCTTTGATGTCGCGTTGTAAATCCAGGATTTCCTTGACCCATCTGAGAGGCTTTTGGTTTTTTTCTTTGTAGGAGAAATGAGCGCTGACGCCATAGAGGGCTTCATCGTGCATTTCTTTGGTGCGGATTTGGAATTCGGTGGATTTGCCATTAACGCCAAAGACGGTGGTGTGGAGGCTGCGGTAGCCGTTGGGCTTGGGGACGGCAATATAGTCTTTGAAGCGGTTGTAGTTAGGCGTCCACAGGGAATGAATAATACCCAGTACTTTGTAGCAGTCGGAAATATTATTAACGATGACACGAAGAGCAAAGACGTCGTGAATATCGTCGAATTTACGATTTTTGTCGCTCATTTTCTTCCAGATGCTGTAGAGATGTTTGAAGCGACCTTCGATGTTGTGTTCGATGCCGACTTTGTTTAATTCGGCAGCGAGGATGAGTTTGAGCTTTTGAATATATTGGTTTAATTCGACTTTGCGCTCGATTTCGTAGCGATATTCAACGGCTTTGTATTCTTCGGGATAGAGATATTTGAAGCAGAGGTCTTCCATCTGCCATTTGAGGCTCCAGACGCCAAGTAGTCCGGCGATGGGGGCGTAAATTTCTAGGGTTTCGCGGGCGGTTTTGATCTTGCTTTTGGTTTCGACGGCGTCGAGAGTGCGGAGGTTGTGTAGGCGATCGGCGAATTTGATGAGGACGACGCGTAGGTCTTCGGCCATGGCGAGGAACATTTTGCGGAGACTTTCGCGGTAGCGCTCTACGCCGCGATATTTGACCTTACTGAGCTTGGTGACGCCATTAACCAGCATGGCGACTTCAGCGCCAAAGGTGGCTTCGACTTCTTCGATGGTAGTGCTGGTATCTTCGGGGACATCGTGGAGGAGGCCGGCGATGACGGTTGGTAAATCGGCCTTGATTTGAATGAGTATGTAGGCGGTATGCATCGGATGAATGATGTATGGTTCGCCGGTTTTGCGCTTCTGATCACCGTGGGCGCGCTTGGCAAATTCGTAAGCCTGAACAATTAGTTTGGTGTCAACTTGCGGATGGTTTTCTTGCATTTTGGCGACGATCTGTTCAATAGTCATATGCTTTGCCAGTGAAGTTTTGTGTGATATAATAGTTAATATATTATAGGAGTAAGAGTGGCAATAGTCAAAAAACATACCCCGCCCTGACGGGCACCCCTCTCAAGAGGGGAATATTTATTTGGGCATGAAAGCGAAAAAATATTTAGGATTTTTGGTGATTTTAATAACTAGCATAGTGATGGCTGGCTCTTTTCTATATGCTCGACCGGTAGCAGCACAGGAAAAGCTTGGTGTTTGGGGCGATCCTTTGTCCGGAGAAATGATTGGCTTTGAAGCCTTTAAGGTGATCGGTCTTGGTAATCGTGATCCGCGTTTGATCATCGCTTCGATTGTCCAGATTGGTCTTGGTTTCTTGGGAACTTTGGCGGTGTTACTTATTCTCTATGGTGGTTGGTTGTGGATGACAGCTGCTGGTGATGAGAGCAAGATTGATCGAGCTCGCGACTTAATTAAGAATGCGGTGATTGGATTGTTGATAATTTTATCGTCGTTTGCGATTGCTACTTTTGTTTTGAGAGCTTTGATTGCCTCGACTGGCGCCTTCAATGCTAATTATAGTGCTAGTTCAGGTGTTAATGATGGTGGTTCCTTGTCAGCTTTGGGTGCTGGTGTGATTGGGTCGGTGTATCCAGCGCCAAATCAAAAAGAAGTGCCAAGAAATACTAGTATTATTATATCTTTTAAGGAGGCGATGGACGCGACGACAATTTGTGACAAGGTGGTGGCTGGCAAGTGTAGTGCTGAAGCTAAGATTTTGCCAGAGAGTATTAAAATTTTCCCAACGAAAGATGTGGGAGCGGTAGTGACAGAAGTGGCGGTAGCCTCTAATGATAA
Source organism: uncultured Gammaproteobacteria bacterium (assembly GCA_964435085.1). Taxonomy (GTDB): domain Bacteria; phylum Patescibacteriota; class Patescibacteriia; order Patescibacteriales; family Patescibacteriaceae; genus UBA917. Next base: position 56,586 of record CAYSXQ010000001.1, read on the forward strand.
CAAGACTTTTGTGTTGTCGCCTAAGGCTTATTTGGGAACTGCGACAGAGAAGAATTGGTATACGGTTGGGCTGACAACAGCGATTGTTAAGGCTAATAAATCTAAGGCTTTTTCGATTAGCGGTTTTGCTTGGCAGTTTGAAGTGTCTAATATTTTGGATTTGACGCCACCGAAGGTGGTAAGTGGTGGAATTTTCCCAGCGATTGATGATGAACAGGATCAGCCTGGTCAGTTGTTGGCTGCTCGAGCTGCTCAGGCTAGTCTTTTGCTTAATGGATCTTTTAAAACAGCTCGTCCTTGGCGAGTGAGTTATAATAAGGTTAATCCTGGCAGTCCGGATTTAGCTATTATTAATCCCAAGTCTAACAGTTGTGATGGTCAAATTGAAATAGCGATTAATTATACTAAGCCACTATCTGCTAGCATTGCCTACCGCAATTTACCAGGACTAGTGGATAGTCCAGAGACAGCGATTATTAATCGTCGCATAAAGACGGCTTGTGGTTTTGAATTAGGTCTAGTTAATGAGTCTGATAATTTTGAAACTGGTCAGGCTTGGACAATTGATCTTAGCACTGAGCAAGTGGCTGATAGTTTGATTGTGGGAGCTAATGTGTACAGCTTTGTAGATAAATTGACGGCTGCTAGGCAGATTGTGGTGGGTGCTAGTAAGGAAGCAACGGCGGCTAATATTGTGGCGGCGCTGGCTAACAGTACTGATGTCAGTGCTAGCTTGGACTTGGCTAACAAAGCTAAGATTAATTTACAGGCTAAGCAAGCGGGTAAGATTGGTAATAATTTGGATTTGCTGACAACGGCGGTTGCTGATGCTATGACAATAGTGCCTTTTGGAGCAGGGCTTGATCAAGTGGTGAATGTTAAAGTCTTAGGTAAGGCTGATAAGCCAAGAAATGCCATTATTCAAATTAATTTTGATGAGGCGATTAATCCACTGACAGTATCTGGTCGCAGTGAGGTACTGGCTAAAAGTATAGCGGTGCTAGCTGGCGAGACGGCAGTGCCGGGAGAGTTTAGAATTTCTAATCAGTATAAAACGGTGGAATTTGTGCCTGATGCGGAGTGTGGTATGAATGCTTGTGGTGAAAAGATTTATTGTTTGCCAGGAGCTAGTCAATTGCGGGTCGAACTCTATGCTGCGAGTCTGGCTACGGTTTGCGCTAGTAATGATGATTGTGTGGCCAAGTCTCCTTTTGCTACTTGCGAGCAGTCTGTTTGTTATGATTCTGAGGCTGGTGCCTTTTATCCAACTGGTCAATTAGGGACTGGTATTGTAGATAGTGCTAGTAATTCTCTCGACGGTAATCGTGATGCTAAGGCGATTGGCCCAAGAGAAATTTATAGTGAGAATACTAGTAGCGGTTTGGGTGATAGTTTTGCTTGGTCTTTTTGGACGAGTGATGTGCTGGATGTGACAGCGCCAAATATCATTAGTATCTTGCCTAATTATAATCAGGCTGATGTTAATGTGTCTGAGCCAGTGGAGATTAAATTTAGTAAATTGATGATGGCTGATAGCGTGAGAACTGGTACGGTAATGATTAGTAAGGGTGAGAAAAAGATTGAGCATGCTTTGATTAATTTGCGTAGTTTGGCAAAGTCGCCACTAGGCTATTGGTTAGAGAGTGCTAATGAGAATGCTGCGGCTGAGGCTAATGGAGAGCTTAATAGTACTAAGGTTAATATTTTTCATAGTCAATTGGTGGCTTTGAATAAATATCGAACGCAGGTTGGTTCAGGGCTTAAGGATAGTTATCAAAATTGTTATAAACCTTGTGCTGGGCCTAGCTGTGGCGCTGACAGTAGTTCGCCGTCTTGTTGTAATGGTCAGGCGGTTGATTTGAGTCCGGCTTTGATGTGTCCGGATAAATAGGGCTTTAACATGGCTTGTGAAAGAAATATGAAAAATCTAAACATAAAAAAATTACTGGTCATTGCTTGCTTGAGCTTGAGTTTAGTTTTTTCTGCTCGTAGTGTAAATGCTCAAGTTGATGTCTGGGGCGATCCTTTGAGCGGTAAGACGGTGGGACTTGAGGCATTTACGGCTTTAGGATTAGGTAATCGTAATCCGCAGACAATTATTGCTGCGATTGTGCAGATAGTACTTGGGTTTTTGGGGGTGCTTGCTGTCTGTCTTTTGCTTTATGGTGGATTTTTGTGGATGACGGCTGGAGGTGATGAGAGCAAGATTGATCGAGCTCGCGACTTAATTAAGAATGCTGTAATTGGTCTAGTGATAATTCTCTCAGCTTTTGCGATTGTGACTTTTGTCCTGCGAGCCTTAGTGCGAGCCTCGGGAGCGAGTGATAATCCTAATCAAAATGGCAAGCAATTATCCACAACTTGTTCACCGGAAGGAGCAAGTCTAGCTTGCGATTGTGGTGGGACTAAGGTTTGTAGTGGCGGCGTGTGGTCAGCTTGTATGGGTTCGGATTGTTCGGATGCTAATAAAGGCCGACGTTTTTGTGATGCTAATCCTTTGACTAGACCAAGCTGTGAAGCTAAAGATGCAATGTGCGGTGATAATCAGTTTTGTGATAATAAGGATTGTCGCTGTAGTGAAAAGGCTGGCTATGGCGAGTCTTGTGATGGTGATAGTAGCTTGGCTAGCTGTCAGGCTGATAATAATCGTTGTGGTGCTGGGCTTACTTGTGATGTGTCTAAGAGCTGTACTTGTATCGGCGCACCAATTATTCAGGCGCTGAGTCCACTTGGTGGTTTTTGTCAGGGTGATGTTAATAAGGCTTGCTCTAGTGATAGTGATTGTTCAGGTCTTGTTCCTAATAAGTGTGATCAACAGACGGCTAATGGTGCGGTAGGCAATCTATTGACTATCAATGGCTTATATTTCTTGCCTTATAATGCGGCCGTGAGTAAGGTTTATTTTTATGATGGAAGTGATGTAAAGCTAGAGGCTCCGCTTGCTTCGACCATCAATAGTAACTGTAAACAAAATGAGGCTTGGACTGATAAGCAGATTGTGGTGGTCGTACCGGTTGGTGCTAAGGCTGGGGCGATTAAAATTGTAGCGGCTAGTGGTACGGATCAGACTGATAATGATACTGGCTATAAGGGGCAGGTGATTATTAATAATTTAGTTCGCCCAGGGCTTTGTCGAGTAGATCCAGTAGCTGGTAAATTTGATGCTAGTGTTAATTATTATGGAGCGCGCCTAGGTGCAAGTGATGCTTACTTTGGAGCAATGGCAGCTAGCGTCAAGGCCGATGGCCAGCCTTTTAGTCAGGATGATACTGGTTTTGCAGCGGTGCCAAATATTCAAGTGGCTTTGACGACAACTTTTGTGCGTAAATTAAGTACTGGCCTTGCTAGTAATTTACTGCAATTTAAAAAAGAAGCTGATGATGAGGCGGCGCCCGTGATTATTGGCTTTGAACCGAGTAGGGCTAGTGCTGGTGCTTATGTAACAATTCGTGGTCGCGGTTTTGGTCGCGGTCGAGAGTTTGCAAGTAGTGTTTATTTTGGTGATAAAGAAGCTAGCTTTGATTTCCCGCCGGAATGTTCTGCTAGTGTCTGGACGAGTAGTCAGATTGTAGTCAAGGTGCCTGAGGGTCTTGATGATAAAGCTGCTTATGATATTAAGCTCAAAGTTGGTGATCGAGAAGCTACTGCAAGTGAGAAATTTGTTTACGATAAGTCGCTATTACTAGCGCCAAGTTTGTGTCGAATTGATCCGGTTTTTGCTCAGCCTAATGATGCGATTAGTTTGTGGGGAGAATATTTTGAAAATAGAAATAAATTTAGTAAGGTACGATTTTATTATAATCAAGATCAGTCTAATACGGATCTCTCTGTCTGGCAGCCGGGTAACAGCAAGAAGGCTGACTTTATTAAGACTATAATTCCGAGTGCAGCTCTGACTGGTCCGGTTTATGCAATTAAAAATCAAGTAGAATTAGTCGGTAATGGTCTTAATCTCAGTATTGGTCAGTGTGTCAAAGATGAGGAGTGTGGTGCGAGTCAGGTCTGTTGTGCGGCAGGTACAGCAGCGGCTGGTAAGTGCAAGGCATCAATCGATGAATGTTATGGTAGCTCTGACACTTGTGTCTTTGAATGGGATTTTGCGACGGGTACGAATAATGGTTGTCCGAGTTCGGCACCAAATCTTTGTGATGATAGTCGTTGCTGTGCCAGTAAATGTCAGGATAATGGTGATGGTAAGACTGTTTGTGCTGATGGGGTAAATAATCGTTTGGCTTGTGCTGGCTTTGCTAATGCCTTGTGTCTTGATAGTGTGCTGTGTCCAAATTCGCCAGGCAACTGTAGCTTGAGATTGGGTGTAGAGACTAAGGGCATGACTTGTGACTGTAATTTGATGGGTTTTGCAGGGACGGTTTATGATGCGGCCACTAATCGTTGTGTTAATGAAGCGGCGAAGTGTAGTCCAGCGAAGATGCTGCCAGATATTAAAGGTGTGGAAGTGCCAGCTTATTGTGCTAATTATTTGACTTATGGTCCGCGCTGGCATTTGAAATCTAATCAGACTTGCCCTGAGGGCTTTACTAAGTTGATTGGTAAGCCAGGTATTTGTGTGAACACTGCAGTGGGGGCCGAATCGTGTGAATTGTGTGCAGGTAATTTGACCTGTGGTGCTAATGGAGTTTGCAGTAGTCCAAGTCAGATTTGTCCTAATAACTTTGAGTGTAGTGGTGCAGTTAATGGCGTAGGTGGGACTTGCTCGCGACCAGAGGGGACTTGTGAGTGTTGTTGTGATAAGCGTAAGAATGATCCGGTGACAGCAGCTAATCCTGCTTGTTGTTCAGAACTGACTTGTGGCAATACTTGCGGTGCCGGAACTGGTGCCGGTGGTGAAGACTATGGTTCTTGCTCGGGCTGCGCTAATGTTGGCTCGACACAGGCCGAACATGACAACGCCTGCAACTGTGCTAGTAGTACTGGTAAATTCTGCGACATGACTAATTCAGAAGTGACTGGTGGTATTTGTCGTGACTGTGGGGCGATCGGTGATAGTGTGGAGTGTTCTAAGCATGACGCTTGTTGTGTTGATCAAAAGAATGGTCGGGCTTGCGCGGCTGTTGTTGGCGGTAATCGCTTGGTAGGTGAGGGTGCTGAGAGTAATTTAAATTTCTGTGCCTATTTTGGCTGCGCTGATAATTGTACTGCTAGTCTCTTGGGTGATTATCCTAGTGCGACATTGTGCACAGAGAATTGTAGCGATGCGCCTGATTTGGAAAAGATTCCTTGTGACAGAGACGCTCAGACTGCAACTTGTGAGAAGGATAATAATTTTTGTCAGATCAAGCTCAATGACTCAGAAGCAGTTTGTAATGATAAGTGTCTGTGTGAAGGTTCTGGTGATATTGATAAGAATAGACCAAATATTGAAGACTACGGCCCAGTTGATGATCAGGTTTGTCGTAATCCATTGATCTGGGTTAATTTTGATCGATCGATGATGGATGGTTCTTTTGCTAATAATGTCTTGTTAATTGGTGATTATGGTTCTGCTCCTTGTCCAGCTGGAACTTCTTTGCTTGCTTGGAATAATCAAAAGCCGCTGTCCAATGCTTGGTATGCTAAAGTTTTGAGAATACTAGGCGAAGCCTTAAGTAAGGTGATGCCAAAGGTGGTTGATGAGGCGTCTGCAGCTTCTGAGGAAAGTAATTATTGCTTAGTGCAGTCTAGAGTTAAGTCGCTTGAGTTGGAGACTCAAGGTGGCAAGAAGTCTAGATTGGTATTGGAGCCAAAATCGGTTTTGTCGCCGGAAACTAAATATTATGTAGTAATTCGTGGTGACGAAGTGCTTGATGCCAAAAATGGTGTAAAAGATGTATTGGGTAATGGATTCATTGGTCAAAATCTTAGTGTGCCTTTGGTCACTGAATTTAATGGCTTAAGTTATGCTAATGCGCAGATTTGGCAGTTTAGCACAGCTCGTGATATCTGTTCGATTGATAGGGTAGAGATTGACCCTAAGCAAGTTTTATTTGCGGCGCCTAATGCAGTGGAAAGCTTGGTGGCAGAGGCTAAATCTAGTAGTGGTCAGTCTTTGGTTAGTACAGCTATTTATAGCTTCTCTTGGTTGCCTTGGTTAGTAGAAAATCCTGATTTAGCTAAAATAGAATTTAATAGAATGACTGATGGTATTGGTTGGGAGCCGGTGGCGAAGGTGATTGCTGGATCAAAGACCGATGGTCAGACGGTGGCGCGAGCAAGTCTGAAAATTGATTATGATGGACTATCGGCTGTGTCGACAGCTGGTGAGAAGAAGGTGGCTAACGCTAGATTGATTTTCTTCTACTGTAATAATCCTTGGCCGCCGATTGCTGATGTTGAGTCTTGGCCTTTGGGCTGGTGGGATGATACGGCTAATAATGCGGCTGCACGCTGTGATGTTGGTGATGGTAATTGCCTGTCTAATGATTTTCAGATTTATTATTGTCGTGATCAGGCAAGGTCTGGTACGCTTGATGATTTGCCGGCACTCGCCATTGATCCAGTGGTGCGAGCTAATTACTTCTTTGGTAGCGGTAATGAAGCGACTGAAGTGCTCAAAGATATTTATTTTTTCCGTGAATTAAACCCAGTTACGCCGACTAAGCTAGAGATTGGTAATGATAAGACTAGTCAGTTGGGTGGTGCGGTGAGAGTGAAGATTGTAGTTAGTGATGAGGCGAAGCGTTATCGGATTTATTATGGTCAAACGGCCGGTAAATATAGTGATTTTGTGATGGTTGATAGAGATCAAGCTCAGGATGAATTGGTGACTAGAATTGGTAATTTAGCTAATGGTAAAAAATATTATTTTACAGCTACGGCGGTTAGTAATCTAAATATCGAATCGCCGCTAATGCCGGAGCAAGAGTTCTTGGTGGCTGATGAGTCAGCGCCAATTTGGCGTGATGACAAAGCTGGGCAAGTGCCACTTGTTGGTCTGATGAAAGTTGATGTGAGGGACGCGACTAATAAGAAAATTATTATGAATTGGACTAAGGAAAAGTTGGATGTGACTGGTTATAATTTGGGCTTTGGTCCTAATATGAATTCTGCTGTCAAAGTACAACTAGGTAATATTGATAATTATGTGATTAGCGGTCTTAATAATCTTGATACCCAGGATTATTACGTGCGCTTACAGGCCTTTGACAAGGCTGGTAATAAGGGTGAGGAGACGGTTTATTTGTGTGAGAAGAGTTGTGCTAGTGTGTGTGATTGTCAGAAGCTTTAAACGAAGTTAAAAGTTAGAAAGTTAGAAAGTTTTGTGCATATATGAATTTAGAAAAATAAAAAGGTCTCAGATTTGAGACCTTTTTATTTTTATATCAGTTGAATTAGCGAAACTTTCTAACTTTCTACTTTATAGCTTTTTAACTAGCAAAGCTTATTATTATTTGTTATAATTAAGACAAATTTAAAATAATAAACAGTTGAGTGCCTAGTCTTAACTGCTTTATCTATTAATGTCTAAGCTTAAAAATAATACAGGACTGGCTAGTGTTTTTGTGATCATGATTTTGTTTGTGGTCAGTTTTTTTAGTTTGACTGCTGTTCCTCTGGCTCAGGCAGCGGCCCCGGCTTGTGGTGTGTATGATGGTATGGGTACTTGTGCTAATGGTACGGCTAAGCAATTGTCTGATACTATCAGTCCTTTGGCTCATAATTGGACCTGCGAAACTGCTGGCAATGTTCCAGTTAATTGTTCGTCTTTGTTTGGTCAAACTTCGACAACTCCTAGAGATCCAAGTTCTAGCTTGACGCCTTCTACGCCTTCCACTCCTTCTACTCCTTTGTTGCCACCTGTTTTGGTGCCTAGTAATCAAAGTGGCACTGGTCTTTATGTGCCAGTTAATAATCCAATCAATACTAGTACACCACCAATGAAATGTGAAAATCCTCTGCTTAGTGATTGGGTGAGTTTAGATCAGGTGGTTATTCCTTGTTGTGGTACTTTGGATGGTAAATGGATAGATCGGGATATTGCTGGCAGAGTTCTTGCTGGTCGTATGCAGGCATCTGCTTTGTGCAGTAGTAATAATCCTGGAGCTGCCAAGAATATTAGAGCGGATAACAGTGAATTGACTTGGACTTGTGGGGCGGCTGTTTGTAAGGCTTATAAGCGACCGGAGTGTGCTTCTGAATTGACTCAGTTAGATTTAGCTGACTGTGCAGCTAATAATCCAGTTGATAAGACTAAGATTTATCCTAGTAAGGATGCTTATGATGATGCTATTAATGCTCGTAAGGCCTTGGGTAAGGATGAATTTTGTGAATCAGGAACGCTTAGTCCTGATACTTGTACGATGACGGCTAATTGGAGGACGAGAAATAAATTCTATACTTGTCGAACAACTAAGCCTGGCGGTAGAGTTGAGGATACTAAGATGGTGCGTTGTGGTGCTGGTTGGGCTGCGCCGACGACTTGCGGTAGTTCAGGTAAGGCAGTTGATCCATCTGATGAAAATGACAAGGGTCGGGAGTATGTAGCCTTTGTTGATGTAGCAGCTGATGGCAAGAGGACTTGGGACAGTTATTTCAGATCAAAGCTTGTTGCCGCTCCAGGTTCTGCAAATATTGAATACTCTACAGGTATTAAGTCTGATTGGTTTTGGAGCTTGGGTGCCAAATGCCAAGAAGATAATAATTTTATCGCTTTTTTTAATCTTTTAGGCGAAAAGGGGGCGACAGAACTCTGTCCTAAAGGAAGTAAGGCGATTAATAAGGCTTATTATCATAGTGATATAGGTCTCAATACTGATTATCAGCGACCTGATGATAGTTATGACTATCAGGGTCTGGGTTCTTTGTCTGGTCTCTACAAAAAGTATTTTAATTGGCAGTGTCAGCTTGATGATGGGCGTAATGGTGCGGCGATTGATTGTCGAGCTAGTTTGGAAAGTGATTTGTGTGATGCGGCTGATGTGAAGTGTGGTGCTGCTGAAGACGCTCGTTTGGCTTATCCGGGTGATGGTCCTGTTGCTGATTTTTGTGCTCTGGGTAAGTTAGAGGGTCGACCACAGTACGGCTATGTTAATATTGATCGGACTGGAAGTGTACCAGTCTGGAAGTGGCGCTGCGTGGCAAATGCTGCTAACGAAAAGCCTTTTGGTAATGGTTTGGTGAATCAGGTGGAGTGTAGTGTGGCGGCTAGTGTGTATTGTGGCGCTGCGCACAACGGTATTTATGACAGTAAGGCTAAGGTTTTAGAAGCTGGTCCTTGTGTCGGTGATTTACTTAGTGATGCTGATATTCAGCGCGGTCGTGGGACTTGGGACTGGACTTGTACTGATGCTAAGGATCCGACGGTGGCGGTGACTTGTAGCGCTTCGAATGGTGCTAGTAAGTGTGGTTATGCTAATGGCAGGTCCTATCAGGATTCTACTATGAATGCTAATAAGGCGACGAAAGATTTCTTGTGTTTTGGTAATAACTCCGCTAATGGATTAGAGCGTTCTCAAGGTTTGCCAGCTAGCTGGACTTGGACTTGTGGCGGTGAGACTTGTGAAGCGACGGTCCTGGAGTGTGGTCAGGCAAATACTGGTCATTATACTGTCGAGGAATTTTATGATAATCGCTATGGCTATGGAGCTTTTATGTGTTCGAATGGCAATATTGCTGTGAGAGAGTGGCGCACTTCTGATGATCTTGGCGGTGGTGATGCTGGTGATGGTTATGATCCGGGGTGGTTTTGGTCTTGTGAAGGCAGTAGTACTAAGCCAGGCGGAACAACTGATAAATTGACTTATGGGTCCTGCACGGCCAGCGAATATCGCTGTGGTTATTTCCAGTGGCATTCGGTGAAGAGTGCTTTGCTTGCTGATTATCGAGGTGAGTACGAGCGTAATCGGACTAAGGGAGATTTCTTCTGTACCTATGGCATGGTGCCGGAGAATTTTAGGACTAATGGTGCTTATACTGATTGGGATTGTGCGCATCCTGATCCGACTAGTCCTTATGAGATTAGTTGTAGTACTCGTCATCCGAATTGTGGTAGTGCTATACTAGCTGGCAATATTTACACCAAGGCGGAGTTAGAAGCCTATCTCTATAAAAATTTGCATGATCCTCTTAATCCCAATGGTAGAAATCATAAAGATGACTCGGTGCTCTGTAATGCTGACACGACTGCTGTTTTTCCAGAAAATCTGACAGCGAGAAAGGGTTATTTATCTTGGACTTGTGGAGGTAGTCCAGAATTTAGTCAGATCACAAATACTGCTGCTAGTTTGAATATCCAGTCTTGTGAGGCAAGGTGTTCTGATTGTTACTAAATTAGATTTGATTATGATTAATCGTGCTAAATTGTTTGCTAAAAATTGTTTGCTAGTGCTTATTCTTGCAGCTGGCTTGTTTGTGTCGGCTAGGGCTCAGGCGGCTGACCCAGTGTTGATGAAAGATCTTGTCTGTACTACGCCGATTGCTACTAAGCCTAATCGCTTAGGTTTTATTGATCTTGATTGGTCGAAGGTGACTAATGCGACTGGTTTTACTATTTCAATATTACCGGCTGGTGGTGTCTGTGGGGTGACGCCACCGCTGAAGACTTTGCCTCATGTGGATGGGACGCCGGCTTGGTATAGTACGGCGGAGATGCTATGTGGACTACCGATTTGTATTCAAGTGGATTGTTGTAATGATCGTTGTGATGCTTGTGCTATTCCTAAGGATGAGAATTATTGTCAGGGGATTAATCCGGGTTGTGCTTGTCAGGCGGGGAAGATTTTTGATACGGAGTACGGTTTGAAATATAAATGTTTCCAGCCTGATGGATCGATTAAAGTTCAATTAACAAGGTGTGCGGCTGGGACTGATGCTGGCTGCTCTTGGCAGTGTAAGGCGGGGATGACTGGTGATCAGCATGATGTCTGTGGTGAGGATTATGAGGTGAAGTGTGGTGAGGGTCCGCAGGCGAGGATTATTAATGATTTGCCTAGTTATAATTTCTGTAGTGTGGAAGGGGCTTTGAATGTTGATACGGATAGGTATTTAATTAATCCACCAGGAGCTTATCAATTGCCGCCAGCTGGCTCGCCTTATGGAGCGGGACTAGAGTCAAGGTTTTTGTATAAATGGTCTTGTTTGGGTGCTCCTAATACTTGCTTTGCTTGTAAGCGCGCTATGTGTCCTAGTGAATTTCAAGATAAGTCAGTGGCTGATGATTTTGCTAGCATGACTCCTGAGAGACTATGTCCAACTGGTACAGCAACGAAGCCGGTGCTTAACTCTGTAACCAAGCGCTGGGAATGGGACTGCAATGGTAATGATAAATGCACAGAAGATGGCAAGAAAAATAGAAACTGGGTAGTTGAGGCTTCGTCACCGAAGTCGACGACTTATGCTCAGCTTGATCATTGTAGTGCGAAGCAGGCTGGCTGTGGAGCATTTAATGGTGTGCAAATAACTTATGATACTTGGCATAAAAACGGCGGCGGTGACTTTAGTTATGCGGCCTTTGGCAGTGGCGCTGATTTGGGAGATATGTGGTGTCTTAATGGTGGTAAAGTTGAGGCGGTGGGAACTAATCTGCTGACACCTTTTGTGCCAATTCACAAGAAGACTGGGAGTAGTGATACTTTACACTGGCAGTGTGTGTATGAAGATGCAGGTGTGCCAGTTACTTGTAATGCTGGTTTGATTAGTTGTAATCAAGGGGTGGCTGATAAGGATTTAACTCAGACTAGTTTCGATAATTTCAAAAAACCGCAAAATATTTGGAATAATTTGTGTTTGTTTGGCGGTGGTGGTCAAGCTTATATTAAAAATTTTATGCCGCGCTTTATTCAGATTTTAAATGGTGGCAAGGCGGTGGATGGTCAATTTGCTTGGCAGTGTCGAGATGAGTTTGGTGGCAAAATGGATTGTTCGGCTAATGAGGTGGCTTGTAAGAGGCCGCCGGCTGGTGAGTATTTGACTAAGATTGATGGTCTAGTTTTGTGTGAACATGGTCGTTCGACGAAGCCACGGGCGCAGAGTTTCTTGCGAGGTAGTAAGATAGTTGATTATTGGGATTGGTATTGTATGGATGACTTCGGTCGTAAGGTTGAGCCTGCTTGTGAGGCTAAAAGACTTACCTGTGCTACGCCGCCTCAGCAGCAGAGTTATAATGACTGGGATGATTTATTGGCGACAGAGGGACTAAGTTGTACTGGCAGTGCTAATAATCAGAAGAGTTGTGTGGGATTTTGTAATAAGCTCGATGAGCGAGTCTTTGTGACTTTTGATGAACAGACGAAGCGATTTACTTGGACTTGTGGTGAGGATGCTTGTCTGGCTAAGGTGTCAGAGTGTGCTCGACCACCGCATGGTGAGGTCTTTGAGGGTATTGCTGGCTTTGTGGAGAAGTTAGGTGCTGGCAAATGTCAGTGGGACGGAAGCTCGGCGAGCTTTAAATGCTGCGGTGTTTGTACTGAGCAGAGTGCTGATTGTAAGGTGACTGATGCAGAGGCGGTGACAGTTAATTTTAATAATGCCACTAATAAGTTTAATTGGACTTGTGGCATTAACCGTTCTTGCGAGGCTCTGGCTGGTGTGTGTGGCGCAGCAGATAAATCACGGCACACTAAGGAGTATTGGGAGAAGAGTGTGGCGACTAATCGTGCCTTGCTCTGTAAGAATGGTGATCTGGCTGATTACAAGCTAGGCAGCAGTGGCTGGACTTGGACTTGTGGAGCGAAGAAGTGTGCAGCGACGGAAGTTAAGTGTGGTGAGCTGCAGGGCAAGAGCTATACTAGTGATAGTTGGGCTAAGAAAAATTTGACGGATTTGTGTGTTGGTACTTCCGCTCTTAATGATCAAGGGGTGATGACGGATATTAATAGTTTCGTCGAAGTAATGAAGGACTTTGCGACGGAAACAGATGACTACAAAGAACTATTATTTCAGCGTCGTTGGCATTGTCTGGGTGATAGTGCGACGGCAAGCGAAGATCGTCTAAGTTGCGTGAGTAATGTTGTGGATTGTGGTATTGCTGACGCACAGAGATATGCTCGTGATAATAAGCGGATCAAGCCGCGCACTAGTGATGGTTTGTATCATGCTTCTTTTGACTATGCTGGCGGCGTACCGACTGCAATGCGTTGTCTCTTTGGTCCGGGAGCGAGCAGTGATAATTATGATGCCGGCAGTATTAGAGGCGCTTTTACTTGGCGTTGTCTTGATAGTGATTATGATAAAAATAAAAGCGAAGCTCAGAATAAAGATAGTTTAGTGAAGTGTGCGGCGCGTAAGGATTGTGGTTGGGCGGGTTCGGAAAGCACTGGTTACGCGACGGTGTACTTTAATGAAAATAGTCCTCGTAATAATCAAGCGGCTGGTTGTTGGACAGCCGAAGACATAAGGCCTGTGGGAGCTAGTCTATTTGGACAGACGCTGCGAGCTATGACCTGGCCAGAGGCAGTTAGTAGAAGTCAGGTGCAACTTAATCGCAATGGTTATGATGCCTTTGCTCATGCTGACGCACAACATCCTGAAGATAAGATTAATCAGACTACGACTGAGCAGGGTATTTGTCCGACTGGTTGGGAAGTGCCAGGTAATAGAGCTTGGCATTATTTGGAAGATGCTCTTGATGATGGTACGCGTTGCGAAGAGGCAAGGCTTGCTGGTGATGGTAGTAGCAGTCTCCAATGTAATTTGGCGGCGAAAGCGGAGTCGAGACTAGGCTATGGACTCCAGAGTCCGATTACTTTTGCTGGTGGTTGGAGTTTGCTAGCTGATGGCACTAAGGCGGCAGTGGCTGGTTATTGGACGAAGAATTCTGCCTGTTCGATGGATTCAGCTAGACCTGGGTATAACATGAGTACTGATGGCTCAGGTGTTGATTTTTGTCCGCTGGCTTTAGTGCCGAAGCCTTGTTTGACTGGTTTGATTCCGGCTAATTCTAGATATTTAAACGCTTCGCCGTTTTACTTCAGTCTAGATATTAGTGTTGATGATAGTCGTGTTGGCCGAGCTAATAATCAAGCTGGTTTTGGTCCTTGGTGTACTAATCAGGGTCTTACTAGGCATTTGCGCTGCGTGAAGTCAGAGCCTATTCCGGTGAAGTGTAGCGATCCGGATGACATTAAGCAGTGGCAGCGATTTTACAAAGAAGTTTTTGCTTTGAACTTGGATTTCTCTCAGGTGCAAATCCCTGACAATAGTCAGAGCAGTCTAAAATTCTTGCAGTTCATGCCACAAGGTCTGACTTACCGTCAATTACACGAAAAAGAAAAAGAGCTGTACAAAACCTATTATGACTCTAATCCTAATTGGCCTGATTATATTAATTTGAATTTGGAAGAGCGTAAGACGACGGCTAGCTATGCTATCTGGCATAGCGGCGCGCATGAGGCAGAAGCAACTTATGCTGGCAGAAGTGCTGATTGGATAGCTCAGAATAAGATTAAGACCATGACCAGAATGGAAAAAGGTATTTTTGGCCTCTATGTCTATTGGAAGTGTCGCTACAAAGTCGATTTGCCACAGGAAACCTACTGTACTGGCTCGCGTATTTATACTGAATCGGTGCCGAGTGCTGGTTGGGATGTGACTGGTAAGCAGTTTGACTCGAAGTCTATGATATCATTTGAGGGTATTGATTGGTTGAGACCGCGGCCAGTATTAGGTTTGTAAAATAATTTTTTCTAGAAAAATAATTATTTTTTTGGGCTGATGATAGTTTGTGAGACTTGTCGATTTGTGGTACAATGATGAACATAATAATCATTTAAGTTTTTGACTATGTTTGATAATTATCCGCCAGGCACTTCTCCTTCGACTGGACTTGGAGCACAGAATCCCTTAAGCGCAGGAACTCCTAATGGTGCTGCACCGGTTGTGGATATGTATGCTAGCTTGCCTGCTTCTCCTTCGGCTCCGCTCAGGACAGAAGCTCCGCTGGGCGCTGGCGTTAATACTGCTCAACAGGCTGTGCCTAATCAAAATCCAATCCCTCCTCAGTATAATAATATTACAACTGGTTTTAATCCCGATGCGGCAGAAGTTAGCGGAACTGGTAGTTTGAAATTTTTAGTTATCGGTCTTGTAACTTTGGTTTTGGTTTTGGTGGGGGCGTTTGTGGTTTATCAAATGGTTTTGAAACCTAAATTTGAAGGTGCAGTTCTTGCTCCAGTTGTGCCCGAGGTGAGTAATTTAACAGAGACTGCTGAAGAGATTATGAATGATATTGCTGAGTCTAATAACGTTGCTAGTTCTAGTGTGGAGACCCAGATTATTTACAATCCAGCTACTAGTTCAGAGGCAATTAGTTCTAGTAGCGAAGCGATGGCGACAAGTAGTGTGGAGGCTGTGGTGCAGCCAGTAGAAAAGGATAGTGATAGTGATGGTCTCTCTGACGATCTAGAAACTTTAAAGGGTACTAATAAACTGATGCCTGACACTGATGCTGACGGTCTTTCTGATGCTGAAGAAGTTGTAACCCATAATACTAACCCCTTGTTAGCAGATAGTGATGCTGATGGACTTAGTGATGGTGAGGAAGTGCTTAAGTATAAGACTAAACCATTAGTTCTTGATACAGATGGTGATACTTTTAGTGATGGCCAAGAGGTTAAAAATAATTATAATCCACTAGGGTCAGGTAGACTCATCGTAACTAAGTAGTTTTATATGCCAGATATTAATAATACTATTAAGCCAGCTGCTGCTGAGGGCTTAGCACCTAGTGCTCCGCAGAATGCGACAACGATGGGTCAAGCTTGGAATGAATTAGAAAAAGGTGGGGCAAATTCCTCGCTTACACCTAATGTTTCTAATGTAAGTAATGGTAAGGCGGTTAATGTGGATATTTATGCCATGCCTAAGGAATTTCAAAAACACAACAGTGTGGCTGGCAGTAATTTTTCCTTGGGTGTGTTTGTGATGTTAGGAGCTTTGGTGTTGTTGTTAATTGCTGGTTCTGGTGCTGTTTTGTACTATTTAAAGCCTGAACTGCTCGGTAAATTTACTGGTTTACCTGTGACCAAATCTGTGGTTGAGCAAGTGGAAGTGTCGCCAGAAGTTCCTGTTGAGCTACTTAATAATACGGCAACTACAACTATTGAAGTTGCTACTAGTACTGAGACTGGTATTGCTAGTTCGACTCCGGCTAAGGAAGTGTATTTGGCTTATAATATTGAGCTAGCGGCAATTAATACTTTTGCTGATTATTTCTCTTTGGTTAATAAGTATGGCAGTGCTCGTAGAGTACAGCAGATTGAGGCGGAGAAATTACTTGCTGATGCGGCAGTAGATAAAGGAGTGGCTACAGTTTTGGAATTACGTAAAAGTGTTCCGGTTTTAGATCCCTTAGCCAAAATTACTGACACTGTGACTGATCAGACTGCAAGTCTTGCTATTGTGCTCACTGACAATGAGTCGCGAGGTACAGTTGATATGATTTGGGAGCAAGGAGCTTGGAAAATAGACAATGAGAATTGGACTTTGGCCAAAACTGAAGAAAAAATTGTTTATATTCCTGGTGTAGATAGAGACAATGACGGATTGACAGATAAGGAAGAAGAATTATTTGCTGCTAATAAAGAAAATTCAGACAGCGATGCTGATGGTTATTCTGATGCTATTGAGGTTTCTGGTCTTTATGATCCAACTAAAAAAGCAGCTAAATTAGTGGACAGTGGTAAATTTGCTACCTATCTAGCTGATGATGGTACCTATTCGATTATTAGGCCAAGTGAGTGGTCTCAGTCAAGAGATAACGCTGACAATTCAGTTAATTTTAGAGCTAAAGATGATCATTATGTTAAAATTACGACTGTAGAAAATTTTGATAAAGCTAATCTTGCAAGTATTTATAATAAAAAGTTTAAAGTGGCTCAGATTGATAGTGCAGCACTTGTGTCTAATGATACTTGGGGGGGTATTGCAACTCCTGACGGTTTGGGTATTTATGTGATGTCTAAGCTAGACAAGAGCCGATATTATGTCTTAGAATACAAAGTACCGGCTGCTAGTCAGGTAGAGGAGTATAAAGCTGTTTTCCTGGCAATGATTAAAAGTCTGGTGCTTAAAAAATAATCATGGGAGTAGAGGTTTATAATAAAACCAAGGCAGAGATTAATTTGGCTTTAGTAGACGCTGTCACTAAGGCCTTTTTAAAGTTTTATAAAAAAAGTAAATTAGATGTTGTAATTATTTTTATTGGTGACAAGGAGATGCAGATAATGAATAGGGACTATCGGCATAAGGATAAGGTAACTGATGTTTTGTCTTTTACGGAAAGTGATAGTCTAGACGCGCAGGCTGATTTGCTTGGCCAGATTTTTATTGATTATCAGCAGATTAAGAGACAGGCTAAGGAATTTGAGCAGAGTGATGAAGATGAGCTGGTTTTTATTTTAGTGCATGGTCTTTTGCATCTTTTGGGTTATGACGACGCAACGGAGGAAGAGGCGCAGATAATGGAAGATCTGGGTAAGTCTTTTATTAAAAAACTTAAGCTATAATATGTTAATGAGACTAAGAAGATTAAGTAAGAGCTTCGTTTATGCTAGTCGAGGTCTTGCAAAGGTGCTGCGCGAGGAACAGAATTTTCGAGTCGAGTTGCTAGTAGCTTTGGTGGTTCTGATGTTAGCTTATGTTTTGCAGGTAACTTATCAAGATTGGGCTATTTTGATTTTGGCTATTGCTTTGGTTTTGTGTTTGGAGATTGTTAACACTGTAGCTGAATTAATTAGTGATGCTGTCCAGCCGAAGCTTAGTCACTATGCTAAAAATATTAAGGATGTGATAGCTGCTGGAGTTTTGGTGGCGGCGATTGGGGCGGCGATTGTTGGAGTCTTGGTGTTTGGTCAGTACATCTAATGTAGAAAGATATAAATATAGAAAACGCTAATTAAACGAGTGCTTTCTATCTTTATATATTTATATCTTTCTATCTTTGCTAGTTTGCCATCCAACCCAATATTTAGTATAATGAACAGATAAATAGATAACTATGAAAAATCAACTATTAGCTGGTCTAGATATTGGTTCAACGGAAATAAGATTGGTAATTGGCCAATTGGTACAGGTGGAAAATGGTGAGAAATTGCAAATTGTCGGTGCTGTGTCAGCTCCAGCTGAGGGTATTAGTAAAGGGACGATTAATAGCATTGAAGATGCTACCTCCTCTATTTCAGCTTGTTTAGAAAAGGCTGAACGTCTTTTGGGTGTTTCAGTTAATTCGGTCTGGTTAGGTATTAATGGTCTAAATTTAAAATGTGATCGTTCACGTGGCGTAGTGGCAGTTAGCCGTAGTGATAATGAGATTAGTCAAGACGATGTTAATCGAGCGATTGAAGCTGCTCAGGCTTTGTCTGTTCCACCAAACTATGAGATTTTGCACGTGGTGCCGATGGAATACAAGGTAGATAATCAGCAGGCGGTGAAAAATCCGATGGGTATGACTGGTGTTCGTCTGGAAGTGGAAACTTTGGTGATTCAGAGTCTGTCTAATCAGATTAAAAACATGGCGAAGGCCATTGAACGAGCTAATCTTAATATTGATGATTTGGTCTTTTCTGGCTTGGCTACAGCTAGCGCTGTTTTAGATAATAAGCAAAAGGAGCTAGGTGTTGCGATGGTAAACATTGGTGCGACGACGACCACTTTGGTGGTTTATGAAGAGGGTGAGCTTTTACACTCGGCGGTTTTGCCAGTGGGCTCCGGTCTTATTACGGCGGATATCGCTATCGGTCTAAGGTGTCCGATTACTTTGGCGGAGCGGATTAAGGTTAAGTATGGCAGTGCTAAGAGTGAGCAGTTTAATAAAAAAGACGAAATAGATATTACTGATTTGCTACGTGAAGAGGATTTGCATGACGAGATTTCTGTTATTTCACGAAAGTATGTAGCGGAGATTATTGAGGCTCGAGTTGAAGAGATTTTGTTGCGCCTTGATGGTGAATTTAAAAAGATTAATCGCTCAGGTATGCTGCCAGCTGGCGTGGTGCTGGTTGGTGGTGGAGCGAAGTTGGTTGATTTGGTGGAAGTGGCGAAAAAAGTTTTGCGTTTACCTGTTAGTATGGGAGCGAACAAGACTGTGCCGACAGTGGTTGATAAGGTTAATGAGCAAGATTATTTGACAGCGCTCGGCTTGGTGGTTTGGGGTGAACAGTTTAGGAGGGGTCAGAGTAATCCTGGTATTTCTTTGGGTAGCATGAGTGGTAGTTTAGCTCGCAGCGCAAAGAAATTGTGGTCTATTTTTAGGCCCTAATTGCTTAGCAAGGGCTTTGATTGATGGTTTTTGTCAACTTGCCAAATCAATTAGGATGCTTTAAAATGCTTTAATTGTTATACTTAATATATATATGGCGGAAATCAAACCAGTAGTTGAAACATTTGCCAAAATTAAAGTGGTCGGAGTTGGCGGCTCTGGTGGTAGCGCCTTAAACCGCATGATTGAATGTGGTATTAAGGGTGTTGATTTTATCGCGATTAATACTGATGTACAGGCTTTGCATTATAGTAAGGCAACTAAAAAGATTCACATTGGAAAAACTATTACTCGGGGATTGGGTGCTGGTATGAATCCAGAGCTTGGTCGTCAAGCAGCAGAAGAAGCTCAGAATGAAATAAGAGAAGCTCTTAAAGATGCTAACATGGTTTTCATTACCTGTGGTATGGGTGGTGGTACTGGCACAGGTGCTTCACCGATAGTGGCGGAGATGGCTCGTGATCTAGGAGCTTTGACAGTGGCAGTGGTAACTAAGCCTTTTTCTTTTGAGGGCCATCAGCGTAATAACATTGCTGATCGCGGACTATCAGAATTGACTGATCGAGTGGATGCAATTATTACTATTCAAAATGACAAGATCTTGCAGGCGATTGATAAGAAGACTAGTATTCTCGATGCCTTCATGGTGGTTGATGAAATATTACGTCAGGGCGTGGCTGGTATTGCGGAGATTATCAGTGTGCACAGTATGATTAACGTCGACTTCAATGATGTGAAGACGATTATGGCTGATTCGGGTAGTGCGCTGATGGGTATCGGTAAGGCCAGTGGTGAGAACAAAGCAGTGGAGGCAGCTAAGGCAGCTATTAACTCA
This sequence comes from uncultured Gammaproteobacteria bacterium, assembly GCA_964435085.1. Lineage (GTDB taxonomy): Bacteria > Patescibacteriota > Patescibacteriia > Patescibacteriales > Patescibacteriaceae > UBA917. The sequence continues at coordinate 76,610 of CAYSXQ010000001.1, forward strand.
CCGCTACTAGAGATGTCTATTGATGGAGCTAAGGGTGTGCTCTTTACTATCTTTGGAGGCTCTGATCTGACTATGCATGATGTTAATGAAGCGGCGAAGATTATTACTTCCTCGGCTGATGAGGAGGCGAAGATTATCTTTGGTGCTGGAATTGACGAAAGACTTAAGGATGAAATTAAGATTACTGTAGTGGCGACTGGTTTTAATATCAAGCAAAGCTATCGAGGCTCAACTACCAGCGTTGATGATCGCAAATATACACCAAGCGTTTTCCTAGAGGAAGAAATTAAGCAAGAAGAGCGAGTTAAGCCATCGGTGGTGAAGCAAGCGCAAATGGCTCCCTTCAAAAAACCAACACCGGTGATTGCGCCAGAGGAAGAATATAGTGAAGAAGACGAGGACTTGGGTATTCCGGCTTTTATTCGGAAGAAGATGATGTAAGTGATTAAGATAGAAAGATATAAATATAGAAAGTTAAAAAGCTCTTCTTTGTGGAGAGCTTTTTAATTTCAAATTTAAAATTTAAAATTTTAAAACAATTTCAAATGCTACAAATCTAAATTTAAAAACAGACCAGTAGTCAACTGTTTTGAAATTTTAAATTTTAAATTCGTCAGTTTATCCACATGTACTCCACAAAATTTAGATGTTTTGTCGCGCTTAATTTAATTAATGCCTAATCTAACTTTAAAAGTTCTTGATTGACCTA
>CAYSXQ010000001.1:77418-81478 GCA_964435085.1 uncultured Gammaproteobacteria bacterium
TCGCGCTTAATTTAATTAATGCCTAATCTAACTTTAAAAGTTCTTGATTGACCTAAGTCTAGTGACCCCGTATAATATAAAACAGAATACTAGATGTGGTGGCTACTGAATAATAAGGCTACTAGATACAGTGTTGAATTTTTTCAAATTATGAAATGTCCAGTTTGTTATAATGAAGAGACGAAGGTGCTGGATTCGCGAGCAACTAATGAGGATTTGTCTATTCGACGGAGGCGTGAGTGTCTGAAGTGTAGTTTTCGTTTTTCTACTTATGAAGAAATGGAAATATTGGATTTGACTGTGCTCAAGAAGGATGGTGATCGGGAAAGTTATTCCCGTGATAAAATTATGCGTGGTTTGCATCGAGCGCTAGAGAAGCGTTCAGTGACTGATGATGATTTTAAGAAATTGATTAACTTGATTGAGCGGGATTTACAATCTTTGCGTCGTAATGAAGTTAGTTCTGATGAGGTTGGCAAGGTAGTGCTTGATCATTTACAGGATTTTGATCAAGTGGCGTACATTCGTTTTGTGTCGGTCTACAAATCTTTTGAAGATGTGGAGAGTTTTAAGCGAGAGCTAGCGCGGCTAGCTAAAAATAAATAATCTAGCGTAGTATCATGGTTTATTTAAGGGAGTTAAAAGTTGCTTGTCTATAATTTAGTCCCCATGCTTGTCTGGCCATTTTTGACCAGATGGAGGAAAAGCAAATAGGTCATTCTTTTAGGGTGATCTTTTTGTTTTGAGTTGACAAAAGCTTTCAACTCTTTAAAAATAGAGCTATAATGAATTTGTTGGGATTTATTTTGTACATTATAAGGATATATATGAAGAAGGCGCCTTTTTGTTTACGTAGTTTTCTATTGTTGCAGATTAGAGTTAAGCGTAAGCTGCTTAAAGAGATGCTTGTTGCGACTCTTTATGAAAGATATGCTTGTCCGATTGATTTGAATTGGATGATCGACATTCTTGAGTTAATCGATGATCATTATTTTGATTTGATTACTGTGAGTCGTTTTACTCTCCCTAAGTTTGCTGTTAATCTTCATCCTAGTGATGAATTATATCAGCGTGCTCAGGCTAGCTTAAAAATCCTTAAAAGGAAAAAGATGGCTAAGCTAAATGATGATCAGCTCTTGAAGGTTCACGAAGCGTTGCTTGTTGTGACTAAAGGTATCTACAACTGGAGTTGCAAGGTGAAGATGTCTAAACCGTCAGTGGTTAAGGAGGTCGCTGAGGCTCTTTATTAGATGTTAGGTGCTGTAAATTAAATCCCCGAGGTCGATAAGGCTAAAGGGATTTTTATTTTTGGTGATTATGGAAAAAAATAGAATAATGCTATAATTTTCGTATAAGTAGCTTGGTTATGACTGATTTTGAATTGTTAGTTTTGCAAAAATTGCGCTTGGTGCCAAGGGGGAAGGTGACGACTTATCAGGCTTTGGCACGAGTTGCTGGCGTGCCTCGGGGTGCTCGAGCTGTTGGCAATGCGGTTAATAAAAATCCTGATGCACCAATTGTGCCTTGTCATCGGGTGGTCTACAGTGATGGGCGATTAGGTGGTTATGCTCATGGTTCGGCGATGAAAATAGAGTTACTTGCCAAGGAAGGCGTGCTTGTGAAAGACGGTAAAATACTTGATTTTAAAGAGTTATTTTTTGACTTTACTTAATTTGCTAAATTTTTGACGATAAGCTAAGATTGGCCTTTATGATTCCTGATTATTTGCGAACAATTATTAAAACTATTGAAGGGGCTTCTTGTGAAGCTTGGGTTGTTGGTGGCTCAGTGCGTGATTTATTAATGAATAGAGAAGTTAATGACTGGGACCTGACAACTAATGCGCGACCGGAGAAGATTTGCGAGCTCTTTCCTGATTCGGTTTATGAAAATAATTTTGGGACGGTTATTGTTAAGGTGAAGGAAGGCGAGGAGACAGTGGTAACGGTGGAGGTGACAACTTATCGTAGTGAGCAGGGTTACTCTGATCGTCGTCATCCGGATGAGGTGCGCTTTGAAGATGAGCTTGATAAAGATCTGGCGCGTCGAGATTTTACGGTCAATGCCTTGGCCTTGCGACCTATTAATCCACCGCTGAAATCTGATCCGCATCACAAGGTCGTGGAGATTGGTGGAGAGGCTTTTGAATTGGTTGACTACTTTGGCGGTGAGCAGGATATACGTCAGAGGATTTTGCGCGCGGTCGGTGAGCCAATGGATAGATTCAAGGAAGACGCCTTGCGTATGATGCGCGCAGTGCGATTTTTGGCGCAGCTGGATTTTAAATTAGAGCCAAAAACCGAGCGAGCTATTTCTAAAATGCCGGGGGCGATTAAGTTTATTGCTGCGGAGCGTATTCACGATGAGTTAGTTAAGGTCTTAGCGTCAGTAAATCCTTACGCAGGACTGATGAAGCTTAAAGATTTAGGACTCTTGCAATATATTATTCCTGAGCTTTTGGTAGCTGAAGGCGTGAAACAAAATGGTCATCATATCTATGATGTCTTTACGCATAGTATGCTCGCTTTGAAGCATTGTCCGAATCACACTTATCAAGTGCGTTTAGCAGCACTGCTACATGACATTGGTAAGCCAAAGACGAAGAAGATGGTTAACGGTGCGGCGACTTTTTATAATCATGAGTATGTGGGAGCGAAGATGGCAGAGCGGATTTTGACTAGGTTGAAATTTAGTGCTGATGATGTCAAGCGGATTGTGAATCTGGTGCGTAACCACATGTTCTACTATATGGTTGATGAGGTGACAGCGGCGAGTGTCCGCAGGCTAATTGCTAAGACTGGTCGTGAGAACTTGCAGGACTTGATTGATTTGCGCGTAGCTGATCGACTTGGTTCAGGTACACCAAAGGCCATGCCTTATAAGCTCAGGCATTTGCAATATATGTTTGATAAGGTGGCTAGTGACCCGGTGTCGGTGAAGATGCTGAAGTTTAATGGTACTGATCTAATGGAAGTACTAGGCATTGCTCCTGGACCGAAGATCGGAGCGATCTTGGATTGTCTACTTGCTGAAGTGCTCGAGGATCCGGAGCTTAATGATTATGAGAAGCTCAAGGTGCGGGCGGAATTCTTTAATACTCTTGACGCTGAGGCTCTCAGGGCGCAGGCAAAGGAAGTGATTGAAGAAAAGAGAGAAGAGGATGATCGAGGCTTGAAAAAAGCTCATAAAGTTGCTTAAATAATAGGACTTTAGAATTTAATAAAAGCTAATATGAAAAAATTAATCTTAATTCCTACGTTAATTTTATTGATGACGGCTGGCTGCACAAAGACGGTGAAAGAGGAGATTGCTCCGGTGGCTGATAGTCAGTTGCCTGCGTCTAGCGAGCAGCAAGTGCCAGTTGTTGATAAGGTTAGCGAGCAAAGTAAACAAATGTCTGAAACAAATTTAGTGAGTCAATATTCACAAGCTGTGCTTAAGACTAATCTTGGTAATATTACTGTGAAGTTTTATGGTAGTGAATCGCCAAAGACGGTCGAGAATTTCTTGAAGCTGGCGCAAACTGGTTTCTATGACGGCGTCAGATTTCACCGCGTGATGAAAGATTTCATGATTCAGGGCGGTGATCCAAATTCTAAGGATGATGATTGGTCTAATGATGGTATCGGTGGTCCTGGTTATAAGTTTGAAGATGAATTTAATAATCACAAACTGGTGGCTGGGTCACTGGCTATGGCCAATGCCGGTCCAAACACTAATGGTTCACAATTCTTCATTGTGACCGCGAAGGAGACTCCTTGGCTTGATGGTAAGCATACCAATTTTGGTTATGTAGTTGACGGTATGGAGGTGGTGAAGAAGATTGAAGCTTTGCCAACTAATCAAAATGATCATCCAACTACTGATGCGACGATTGAGTCGATTGAATTAGTGAAGTAAATTTCTGTCATTGCGAGGAGCGTTTAGCGACGTGGCAATCTGGTGTCTACTTTGTAAATAAGTAGATCGCGACTCGCAATGACAAGAGGGGCCTATGGTATAGTGGTAGCACAGTGCATTCGCATTGCACAGACGGCGGTCCGATTCCGCCTAGGTCCAC
>CAYSXQ010000002.1:0-22802 GCA_964435085.1 uncultured Gammaproteobacteria bacterium
AATTGAACAGTACTAGCATTAACAGTAGCAGCATTCATAGCTTCAGAGAAAGTGACAGTTGGAGTAACGGTCAAGGCTTCAGCTAGTGAATTGTCCACTGGAGTTTGAGCAGTGACAGTTGGAGCAGTAATGTCACCAACAGTACAAGCATCAGTCATGAAGGAATAATTGGCAGTGTTAGATTCGTTGTCGAGAGTGTCCTTAGCATAGATGCTGTAATGATAAGTAGTGCCACAAGCCAGACCAGTGAGGGTAATGGTAGCATTAGTATTAGCAAGCACTGCTTCATAGTCAGTAACATTACCGTAGACAGAGCTGAGACCGTAGTGAATCTTGGCGCTGCCAGCCTTGTCAGACTGTAGAGTAATAGCAGCGGTAGTCTGAGCCGGATCGACGTTAGCTGGGTTAGTGTGAGTGATGACTGGAGCAACTGGGCAGGCAGAGGTAGTGAAGGTCATATCAACAGAAGACTGAGCGTTGTCACTAGCATCGACAGCAGAGACCTTGTAGTGGTACTCGGTACCACAAGTAAGACCAGTTAAAGTAATGACGTTGTCAGAGACAGCCATTGGACTGTAGTCAGTCATATTGCCGTAGGAAGTGCCAAGGCCATAGTAGACTTTAGCCAAACCGATTTCATCGGAAGTGAAGTGAACATCGGCGGTTGTTTGAGTTGAGTTAACAGAAAAGAGGCTCAAAGTAGGAGCGACGATATCACCTACTGGACAAGCGCCGGTGATGAAGCTGTCGTCAGTAGAATTAGTCATATTACCAGCCAAGTCGCTAGCATTGATACTGAAGTGATAAGTAGTTTCACAAGCAAGACCAGCTAGAGTAATAGTCTTGTTGGTAGCAGCTAAGACATTGTGATCAGAGCTGACATTGCCGTAGGAATTAGTAGTACCGTAGTTAATCTTAGCGATACCGGCTTCTGAAGAAGTAAAGGTAATACTAGCGCTCGTTGGAGCTGTTACTACAGCGCCGACTAAGTTAATGGTTGGAGCAGTAACATCAGCATCAGCAATGACTTCAAAGGAAACATTCAAAGAAGCAGTGTGACCGGTAGAAGACATAGCGATGACATCATAGCTATGGACACCGATAGTCTTAGCTTCAGCATTGTTAGCAGCAGTAATAGTAGCGGCGTTAGCAACAGTTGAGCCATTGACGGTGACGGAAGTAGTGTTAGTCAAATCAAACTGGACACCAGAGGCAAAGCGAGCGTCAGCAGCTGACTGAGTGTATTGTGGTAAGACGCTAGCGCCGTTGATCACAATAGTTGGAGTGACAGGTAGAGGGCAAGCAGTAGTCATGAAAGTATCATTAGTACCGATAGTTTCATTGCCAGCTGCGTCCTTGGCGTAGACGACGTAGTTGTAAGTAGTACCACAAGTTAGACCAGTGATAGTGATAGTTTTGTCAGTAGCGGCAGTGACAGTTTGGTAGTTAGTGACATTGCCATAAGAAGTGGTCAAGCCGTAGTGAACCTTGGCCATACCAGCTTCTGAAGACTGGAAGACGATGCTCGCAGAATTCTGAGTAATACCCTGGACTGGAGAGGCATTCATGGTGATAGTTGGAGCGGTAGTGTCACCAACGAAAGTTACCATAACTTCGTCAGGAACTAGATTACCACTAAAGGTATCAACCAAAGAAGTACCAGCTACAAGGCTGTTCAAAGTAAAGTTCCACTCACCATTTAGCAATAAATGAGAAGCACTGTTCAAATTAGCAAAACCATCAGCGTGGACCCAGACTCTAGTTGAGCTGTCGTTAGTCACTAGGTTGCCATAAGCGTCATAACCTTTGACATTGATAGTGCTAGGCATGCCGACAGTTAGGCTACTAGGAGCAGCGGAAATGTCGAGGCTAGCGATGACAGCTGGGATGATAGCGATCGTAACTTCAGTGTTGTCAACGTTCATGTAGTTCAAAGTATCGGTAGGGACGAAGTCGGTCGATAGTTGGTAGTTGCCAACTACAGTGTAGACATGACCGACAGCAGGAGTGTAAGTGAAGACGCCAGGGACATTAGCCATGGCATTTAACTGAGTACCGGACAAAGGTGTACCAGCAGCGATGGCGCTTGGATTAGACCAAGTGATAATTGGAGTAGCTTGATTGATTGTGAAGACTTCTGGAGCGAGAGTTAAGCTGTAGTTAGAACCGGCGCTGAGAGTACCGATAGTGTAGGCGTAGGTGCCGACGTTAGCGCCAGCAACTCTATCAAGAGCACCAGCAAAAGTATCGAGACCGATCAAAGCAGGACTGAAGGTGTAAGTAAAGACCGGATCGGCAGTGCCGTAGATCTTGGATTGACCAGCGTCAGGAGTAACGGTAATAGGCTTAGCTGTGATAGTGAAGTTGTCAGCTACAAAGGTGATGGTGTAGTTAGCACCAAGAGTCACGGTACCTTGGTTAATAGCGTAGCTGCCAATGTTTTCGCCAGCAGCTCTAGCTAGAGCGCCAGTAGCGGTGTCGCCACCGATTAGAGCAGTGTTGAAAGTATAAGCAAAGACTGGGTCAGCATTACCAAAGACCTTGGTCTGGGCTGGAGTGACAGTCAGTGTAATTGGCTTAGCTGTTACAGTGAAGTTATCAGCAACAAAGGTTATGTTGTAGTTAGTACCAGCCGTTAAAGTACCTTGACCAATAGCGTAGCTACCAATGTTCTCACCAGCGACTCTGTCTAGAGCGCCGCTGAAGTTATCACCAGCTAGGAGTCCAGTGCTGCCGTAAGTAAAGGCTGGATCAGCTGTGCCGTAGACCTTGGTCTGGGCTGGAGTGACAGTAACGGTAACTGGATAAGCTGTAATACTAGAGTTGAGGACAATTGGGTTGATAGAGTAGTTAGCCATATCAGCACCACCGAGAGATAGACCAGTAACAGTGACGGTAGTAGCACCGACGTTAGCAGTGTTGTGATTACCAGCAGCAACACCGCCGATGGTTACAACATCAGGAGCAATGATACCAGACAAAGCAGGAACACCCATGATGGTAGCAGAGGTACCTTGGTCATAGACCTTGGAAGGAGCAGAGAGACCAGTGACATCAAGACCCTTTTGAGTGATGACGCCGACGTTAGCTGGAGTAAAGGTGTAAGAATAGTTAAGACCAGCGTTGCCGTCATTGACGACACCGCTAGGAGTCATAGGCTTGTTAATACCTACAGTGACAGTGTCATAAACTTGAGTGAAGCTAGCAGTATCAGAGAAAGCTAGGCCGCCAGTGACGGTTGGTACGGTGGCAGAACTATTGTTCTGATCATAGACCTTAGTATTAGCAACAGCGGTGACGGTGATAGGCTTCTTAGTAATAGAGAAATTGTCAGAGACAAAAGTTAATGCGTAGTTTGAACCAACAGACCAAGTGCCAACATTGATAGCGTAAGCATTCATGCCAAAGTTCTCACCAGCAGCTCTAGCTAGAGCACCGGTAGCGGTGTCGCCACCCACCAAAGGAGTGTTAAGAGTATAAGTGAAGACTGGATCAGCACTACCATAAACCTTAGTCTGAGCAGCATCGACAGTTAGAGTAATAGGCTTGATAGTAATGTCAGCAGTGCCAGAACCGATGCCATCAAAAGAATACTTAGCAGCATCAGCGCCACCCAGAGTCATGCCAGTAGCAGTGACAACCTTACCATTAGCAACGTTCTTGTCAGCAAAGGTAGCAGTACCACCATTAACAGTCACAGTGTCGCCACCGACCACACCAACTGGAGTCCTAGTCATGATAGTAGCGGAAGCATTGCCGTCATAAACCTTGTTAGAGGCTGTGATAGTTGAAGTCAAAGGCTTTTGAGTGATTTCAAAAGAGTTACTGTCTGAATTATCCAAGACACCAAGGAAGCTGGTGGCACGCAAAGTCTTAAAGCCAACATTATTAATGTAGAGGTTGTTATAGGTCAAAGTACCGTTTCCGCCTGAAGTACCAATGTTAGCCAAAACTAAACCAGATCCAGTAAGGGTGCCGGTGCCTGTCTGCTTAGTCAAAGTGACTAAGCTATTAGCAGCTAAGCCGGCTACAGAATCGTTACCAAATTGATCTTGAGTTTTGACTACCACTGTCGGAATATTGCTGCCATACACAGTGTCCACAGGCTGAGTAGTGAAACCAAGCTGAGTTACAGTACCAGCAGTAGTAGACAGCGTGCCGAAGTTAGTCACACCATCAGTCACGTCGGCAATGAAAGCACCAGAGTGAGTGATGTTACCAGCACTGATAGTGTTGATAGTAGGACGGACCTGGAAGTTACTAAAATTCAAGATAGCTGGATTGTTAGAAGAGACAGTATTAACAATAAAAGATACAGAAGTAGCTGAAGGAGTAACCACATTACTAGACAAGCTGATATTAGAAGCACCGCCAACACCGATTGTGATATTTTGAGTGGTGTTAAATTCCCAACCACTTGGCAAAGTCAAAGTGTGGGTACCGGCAGAGATTTGACCGACCTGTGATTCAGTGATAGTCGGACCAGTAATAGAACCTAGAGTAGTCCAGGTACTGCTACCACCAGCGGTAGTAGTATCAATAGAAATATTAGTGCCGCCAGCAGCCGGAGTCACAGTGACAGCAGCGAGCAAAGTGTGGGCTACAAAAAAGCCGCCCAAAAATAGCGCGGAGAGCGCGGTCAAAGCCTTGGCCTTGCCGCTAATTTTCTTTGTCTTAAACAAAGAAAGCAAAAGGGTTTTTCCTTTCATAAATTTATGTTTAATCTCTTAAACTGTTAATAAATTATTTTTGAAATAACGCAAAGCTCCATGAATATTAAAAACATAAATACCATTGCACTATTAAATGTATAGCAATATTAGACTTTGTCAATCTTGTGTAAATTAAAGTTTTATACTTTAACTGGTCTTAGAGATTTAATTGGCTAATAACAAATTAAATTTATTTTTTATTGGTGAGCTTAATGACTAGTAAAGCTAGGGCAGCGCCCACAAGACCAAAGAAGAGATCCCAAAAGGAATAAGTGCGAGTATTAGTAAAGCTTTGCCAATACTCGATGAGATAGGCGTAGCTAGCGGTAATAAAAAAACTCAAAAACAAAGAGCTAGAACGACGACCAGCCAAACTCTGATGAAAAAAGCGCCACAGCAAATAACTGAGAACGCCAAATACAAAAGTATGAATCACTTTATCAATCAAGTGACTGTAGGGAGATGGCACATCAACGCTAGGCAAGGTGCTTAACGATGTAAGCATTAGGCAGTAGATGAAAAGCGCCCAAATTAGAACTAGCAACAAATTAAAAAGTGAAGTGTGCCAGATTTTAGTGACAGGGTTTTTCATGACCTATTCATTCATGACACGCATCACCTCTTCAAGACTAGTAGCACCCTGTAGGGCTTTAATTAAACCGTCCTCATTAATAGTGATAAAGTCTTGGTTTTCACGAGCCATTTCAATAGTAATATGGCCATTGTCTTTGAGAATTGATTCACGGATGAAATCATTGACGTCGAGAGCTTCAATGAGCGCGACACGACCTTTGTAGCCGGTTTTGTTACAGCGATCGCAACCAACTGGTTCATAGAACATCATAGGCTTTTGACCGTAGTCCGGTAAGTAGCGAGCTAGGATCTCAGGCTTAATCTTAGATAGTTTAGCTTTGACATCAGTGACAACCTCCTCAGGCATAGCCTTTTCACGCTTACAGTACTGGCAGAGACGACGAGCAAGACGTTGAGCGACGATGAGGTCCATGACGGAACTGAGCAAGAAAGGTTCGATTTTCATGTCGATGAGACGAGGGATAGCGCCGATAGCGTCGTTTGTATGGAGCGTAGACATGACTAAGTGGCCAGTGAGCGCGGCGTGGATAGCAAGCTCAGCCGTTTCGTTGTCACGGATTTCACCGACCATCATAATATCTGGATCTTGACGCAAGAGCGAACGCAAACCAGCAGCGAAAGTGAAGCCGATGTCGGGGCGGATCTGCGATTGGTTAATGCCGTGAATGAAGTATTCAACCGGATCTTCGAGGGTGACGATGTTCACCCCTTCGTTATTAAGCATGTGCATAATAGAATAAAGCGTGGTGGATTTACCAGAACCAGTCGGACCAGTGACGAGGATAATACCAACGGTCTTATCGATATTCTTCTTGACTAGATCCATGCTACTTGCGGCAAAACCGAGCTGTTCGAGCGTGAGGACACCTTTGGTGGTGTCGAGGACTCTCATAACCACCTTCTCCTCCCCCATCAAAGGCAAACAAGAGACACGGAAGTCGACGTCTTTGTCTTCGATAGTCAGACGAATACGACCACCTTGTGGCACGCGAGTTTCGTCGAGCTTAAGACGAGCCAGCACCTTGATACGAGCCACGATACTATCGTGAATAGTCTTGGGTAATGACAAGGAGCTATGCAAGATACCATCGATACGATAGCGGACACGACTCTCCTTCTCCAGTGGCTCAATGTGAATGTCGCTCGCACCAGCTTCAACAGCGTGCTTGATGATTTCATGGACGATCTTGGCTACCGGAGCGTTTTTGACCATGGTCTCGAAGGACTCATCGTCGTCTTCGATAGTCTTAGACTCAGCATTAGAAGCAGCGTCTTCTTGTTCTTTGGTCTTTAAGGCGCTCGAGATTTCTTTGCCGAATTTCTTGTACTGACGGAAGACATTAGTGAAGCTGACACTAGAGATAAGTGAGTACTCAATCTGCCAATTGTTTTTCTTGGCGAGGAACGACAGAGCCTCCATGGCACGGAAGTTGTCAGGATCAGTCAAACCAACCGAGAGCTTATTAGCTTCTTTGGCAAAGCAGACAACCTGATAATTTTCGGCGATTTCAGCAGGAATAGAATTGAGTATTTCTTCTGGCACCTCAACGAAACTCAGGTTAGCGTAAGCCATAGTCAAAAACTCCGCCTTGGCTTTAATCAAGTCTTCGGCCTTAAGTAAATTACTAGAAACAAGGAGCTCGTCAGCAGTCTTGCCAGAACTAGTTATGTCAGCAAGAAGCGTGTTAACAGCATCAGGCTTAATCAAAGCCTTAGTAACTAGGAAATCTAGTAATTGTTTTTGCTTAGTCAGGAAGAGATCTTCACTTTTGTTTGGCATAGTAATTTAAAAACTAGGACTAAAGGGATTGGAGTTTCTTGGTAACTTAGCTAATTGATCGTCACTCAAATCGCTAACTGGAATAGTATTTGTAACAACAGCCGGAACAATGACTGGTTTTAAATCTTTAAATTTCTTGGTTTCAAGAACCGAAGAATCACTAGCTAAGTATTCAGCACGATTATCATTAGCGGCGTTTATTTCTTCTGACAGATTAGTACTTTGCTCAATGATTTGGAAATAGAAATAGCCTGCCACCAAAATAATGAAGCCAAGAAAACCATAGACGGAAAATCTCACTTGTTGTTCGTTGCTGAGAGCCATATTATTTACGAGTATAGGTTAATAATTCAATGGTAGCGGTATTATTCAGAGGATCAAAGGCAACGCGCTGTACATCCATTAAGCGGAGGTTAGATTCCATCGCGGTAAGCAGTTTCTTAAGATTAGAGTAATTAACATTAGTCCCCTTAGCTTTGTCACTAATCAAAGTTAGAGTAGTGCGCCAAACCTTAGTTCTAGCCAGCAGATTATTACGCTTGGAACTACCAGAAATATTAACTATTTCAAATTTATCATCGAGTGCTTTATTTTCAATTTTATCAGCTGACATACCACTAGCCCTAGCTAGATATTCAATCTCACTATAGAGATCGGAGGCATTATCACTAGTACTGACAAAAGCTTCGATTTTTCGCTTGTCGGCCTCTGAAATCTTTTCGTAACTAGCCTTAATAGCATTTAGATTGCCGTAGTAACGAACCTGACGCTGATACTCCTCAGTCTTGCGGATAAACTCTTCGCCACTGTTAATAGCTTTAAACTTTGGCTGAAGCACAATCAACCAAGCTAAGGTAGCTATTAATACAACAGTCAAGAAAATTAGCACGCCAAAAAAATTATAGATAAAAGTAGCAGCTTTATCAGTCAACTCACGATTGAGCATTGGCTTGTTAATGACAGGTGTCTCGCTTGGCATATTTATTTATCTCTTAAAAAGAGTCTTTGGTCGATGGTTAATTTTAATTTAAAACGGACAGCTTGACTGGCATTACTAGGCAAAGAACCGATCTGATCAACAGTTGAACTAGCTCGACTAAGAGCGTCGGTATCTGAAACGTCAGCTGCCAAGACTCTAGCTGATTTTGACTTAGTCATTACCTTGGTTTGATTACTAATTGTATTGTAATCTTTGGCAATGGACCAAATTTCAAAGAGGCCATTAGTCCCCTTCACATTACCCGTAATACCAGCGTCGATGCCAGAGCTATAATAAACATCAGCCAAAGTATCTTGTTCTAGCAATTGAAAGAAGTTAGTCCAGTAAATGTGGTTATCAAGCATATAACCAGTGTACATTAATTTATCGTTAAAGGGTACGATTTTTTCATCCAACTCACGACGAACGACAGCAATTTGCTTGTTAACACTGTCTAAGTTAGCAAAGATATAAAGGTTAGAGTTCTGTTTTTCTTTTTCTAAAATAAGCAAATAGCCATAGGCCAAGACGCAAATCAGACAAGTTAAGACAACAAAGAAGATCATAGAAAGCATCTTGCTCTGCCAATTAAAGAACATGCTGCGATGCTCTTTGATGAGGTTGACTTGAACTAGACCATGAGGATTCCAAGGACGATTTTCAATCTTAGATTTGAGAATCTGCTTGGTGTGCTTAGTTCTTTCGACTGATAGAGCGTGAGCAGCCTTAGCTTTCTTATCTAAGAAAGCTTCTTTGTGCTTCGCCTGATCTTCAACTTTAGTAAGAACCTCAGCCTTTGGGACGACAGGAGGAATTGACTTTGCTTGCTCGCGTTCAATGGGTTTGGCTACTGGACTTAAGTTTGTAGTCACGGGTCTAACTGACTCCTGCTTGGTAGTGGCAGTAGAGCTGCTGACACTAGGCTTAGAGACTACTAGTGGCATAGTGAAGATATCCTCTTTAACCGGTGCTTGATTAGTTTCTTTGACCTTAGACTTAAGATCATGACTAGCAGTCAAGCTTTTGTATTCAGTAGCGAATCTAGCCTGCTTGTCTTGCTTGGATTTCTTATTTAACTCAGACTCTGCAGCTCGAGCAGCGGCACGTTCAGCTTCAAGAGCACTAATATCTTGACTAAGTGAAGCGGCATTACTTTTAGGATTAAAGATGTAGTGACCAAGATCAGTGATAAACTTAAATAAAGACACCTTGCCTTTGCTGGCAGCTGGAAGCGACGCTTTGTCTGAAGCGAGCTGGTCAGTTGGTTTAAGTGGCTCTAATGTCATAAAAATTAACTGTCTTGTTTATCAAATTCACTCATAGCCAGACCAATAGCGACAGCCATACGTGGACCAATTTGCTCAAGAACTGGCTTAATTTCAACTGGATAAGCCACACGGAACCAAGGATCACCAATAACTACATTAACATCAAGCATAGTTGATAAGTATTCTGGTAGACCGTGGAGCATAGCGCTACCACCAGTGAGAATTATCTTCTCAACAGTATAACCTTCTTTACTACCAAAGACCTCTAGAATGTATTTAACTTCGTTAAAAATTGGAGCAACGATATCGCTGATCATCTTAGGCATAGCAGAGCCATCAGAACTAGCCGCTAGGTCATACTTAAATTGCTCAGCTTTTTCGAGGCTGATATTGAGATTCTTGCTAATAGCCTTAGTAATAGAAAGGCCGCCGACATCAATACTGCGACTAAGAACTGGCACACCTTTATCAACAATGAAGATATTAGTTGAGTTAGCACCAATTTGAACAATCATGGAAGTGGCTTTGTCACTACCAATAAGTGAGCGGATTAGGCCAAAAATTTCAGTTTCGAGACTGACAAGGTTAAATTTAATAGTCTTAAAGGTATAAGCATAACTCTTGATAAGATTCTTAGGCGCGCCAATAAGCAAGACTTTGTTATTAGTCTTAGTCTTAGTCTTAGGTTTAGCCTCAGTAGCGGCGACTTCGGCTTTAGTTAATTTCATCTTAGCAAGATTATCTGACCAAAAAGATGATTTCTTTTGCAAGCCATCGTCGCTAATCTTCTGCCAACCGAGATAAATGTCTTTGAGTGGCAAAGGGATGACTTTTTTCGCCTCCCACTGTATGGCTGACTCAAGATCTTTAGCGCCAAGATTGCCACTAAGATTAATGATAGAGGAAAAGACAGTGTAGGTCGGTAGAGAGGAAACGACATTGTGACTAGAAGAAAAACCAGCCTTGCGCACAATGCTTTCAATGGTAGTGGTAATAGCTTTGATATCAATTTTATTAATGTCGGTGTAGTTGTCAGCCAGACGATCACTGAAACCGTAAGTTACCAAAGCGACTTTGTCTTGCTTCTTTTTTAATTCAACAACTTTAATGCTGGAGCTACCGATATCAATGCCTAAAAAACTATTATTTGATTCACCAAATAGACCCATATCTTTTTTGCAGTTTTTTAGCTAATGAAGTATAATGAGATTATTATACAACAAAAACTTGAACTAACAAAGCGTTATATTATTACTTAGTGATTATAGCACAGCGTAAATAAAATCAAAAGCTAAATGTCCGAGCAAACAAAAAAAATTCTTCTTATTAGTGCCTTCGTACTCATCGCTGCTAGTGCTAGCTACTTGCTGTGGCTAATGTTTACTGACTCAACAAAATTTGATAAAGATCCCAATGAACCAGCAGCGGTAAGTGGTAATCTGCCAGCCTCTGGACCGAACACAGGGATAGTGCCAGTCACACCAGGTATTGATAACAATCTACCAGTTGACGAAACAGAAGAAAGAACAGAATCTCCGACAAAGCCAAGTGGCAGAGATAATAAAATTTCCAGCCCTAACAACTTTCCCATCCTAGATGCTAGCCTGGACTCTAGTGGCACAACAGTGCAGTACTACGACCCACTAGATAAGAAATTTTATCGTCTTGATGACAATGGTGCACCTCAGGCCATCTCTGACAAGCCTTTTTACAAAGTTGACAAGGTGTCTTGGTCACCAGATCGCAACAAAGCAATCCTAGAATACCCAGACGGTAGTAAAAACATTTATAACTTCTCCGACCAAAGCCAAGTTAGCCTGCCGAAGCACTGGCAAGATTTTCAATTCTCTCCGAGCGGTGAACAGATTGCCTTTAAGGCGATTGGTTATGAGCCGGAAAATCGTTGGCTATCCATCATGAATGCTGATGGAACTGGCGCGCAAAATATCGAGAAGCTAGGTGCTAACGCCGACAAAGCCACGGTTAATTGGTCACCTAATCGTCAGATTGTGGCGACCTTTCAAGATGGGGCTGACTACAATCGCCAAGAAGTCTTTTTCATCGGTACTAATCATGAGAATTTTAAGTCGATGCTAGTAGAGGGTCGTGGCTTCCAATCTAAATGGTCAACGACAGGTAATGAATTACTCTACAGCGTCTATTCTGATTTTAATAATTACAAACCAAGCTTGTGGATAACTAATGCTAACGGCGACACCATCGGTCAAGACACTCAGCCGCTACAGATTGATACTTGGGCAAGTAAATGTAGCTTTGCTAGCGACAAATTGCTCTACTGCGCAGTACCTAGGAGTCTAGCTGACGGTGCTGGTTGGTTACCACCAGAGACACTGGATACACCAGATGATGTCTATGCCATTGATTTGGAAACTATGGCTAAGAGCTTGGTGATTGCTGAAGGTAATTATAATATGTCTAATTTGATTATTACTAAAGACGGTAATACTCTATACTTTACGGATAATAAAACGGGTGGACTCTACAAACTGCCACTGAAATAAATATGAGCCAAAACAACCTCTATCACTGTTCTCACTGCGACGCCCAATTCCCTAAGTGGAGTGGGCGTTGTTCTGAATGCGGAACTTGGGGTAGCGTGGTACAATCAGCTGTGGCTGACTTTCCGATGATGAGCGTCACTAAGAAAGGCGGAGCTGTCGAAATAATTAAGCCCGCCGCTTTGATTGATTTAAATAAACTGGAGTCAACGAAAAATGAACATCGTCTGCAGACCGGTGTAGAAGAAATCGACCGCGTCTTTGGTGGTGGCTTAGTTGATGGATCATTTATCTTGATTGGTGGTGAACCAGGTATTGGTAAGTCCACGATTGTGGCGCAGATTGCTAATGCCATCGGTCAGAAGAACTTAGTGATCTATGCTAGTGGTGAAGAATCAACCACGCAGGTCAGTGCCCGCCTCAATCGTCTAGCTTGCAAATTAGACAATATTAAATTTACCAGTGAGACTAATGCAGACAAGATCATTGCGGCGGCTATGGAAGCTAAGCCTCGCCTTTTGATCGTTGATTCTATTCAAACTATCTATACCGCGGAAGCGCCTGGTGAAGCCGGGAGCCTGACGCAGATTCGTGCTTCGGCGGCGAAGTTTTTGGGCCTAGCCAAGCAGCACAATATTACGATTATCTTGATCGGACATATTACGAAAGACGGGCAACTGGCTGGACCTAAGTCTCTCGAGCATATTGTCGATACGGTTATTTATTTAGAGACTGATTCGAGCCAGAACTATCGCCTCTTGCGCGCGACCAAGAATCGCTTTGGTTCGATTAATGAAATTGGGATATTTGCCATGACTGGAACGGGCTTTGAAGCGGTTAGTAATTCTTCGGCGATCTTCTTGGAACAGTCCGAGACGGAGATGCCCGGCTCCGTGATTAGTGCGGTAATGGAAGGCACTCGCCCATTTCTGGTTGAGATTCAGGCCTTAGTGTCAAAGACCATCTTTGGCTATCCGCAGCGTAAGACCTCAGGCTTTGATGCTAATCGCTTGCAGGTGCTTGCCGCTGTCATGGCGAAGCGTAGTAAGATTAATCTGATGACGCAGGATATTATTTTGAATATGGTTGGTGGTCTCAAGATTAATGATCCAGGACTAGACCTGGCAGTGTGCTTAGCTATTACTTCGTCGATGCTTAACAAGGCGATCAAGCGTGATTGGCTGGTGCTGGGTGAAGTGGGCCTGGGCGGAGAGATTCGGCCAGTGACAAGACTAGATGATAAACTCCGAGAAGCGGAGAAGCTTGGTTTTACGACAGCGATTATTCCTGATCAGAAGACGCAAGTCACGTCTGGCGGGATCAGTATTATTAGAGTGAAGAATATTTCTGAGGCGATTGGTAAAATTTAGAAATAAAAAATCCCTTTAAACAATTAGTTCAAAGGGACTTGGCTTAGGATTTTTGTCTTGTAATTATTAAACGAACACCTGGATCCCAGAAAGATGGCTCTAGATAACTAGAAGTACTTTCAAAGTAACCACCAGCGGTCTTAAGAGCGACAATAATGACAAACAGATTAGCAGGCCCTACCTTGCCTAATGAATATCTTTTACTAAGAAAAAGATTGGCTCTACCGCCAAGCTTATCCTTGTACTTGTGGTAAAAATCTTCTCGAGCAGAATCAGTCATTAATAACTTATCAAAGTCTAAGCCTAAAGACTCATACACCATAGCAGTAGTGGCCATTTGCACCAATTCATAGACTTGGTAATGCTCATTTTGCCAGACTAGACTGAGTATGCGACGACTTCTTTTAGAAACAAAATACATTAAGTAGCCAATTGACAACAAGACCACCACGGCAAATAAAATCAGCCTTAGCTCTACACTCATTTTGAAACTCCTAAATATGAAGAAGAACGATAATTAATAATTGTGATTATATCATTATTAGCTGTTTTTGTCAATAAATGCGTAATTCCCCTCTTGAGAGGGGTGCCCGCTAGGGTGGGGTATGTAATGTTTACTTTGACTAAGCATTTTTTAAAAACCAACGGTGCTTACGCCGGACATACCCCGGCCTCCAGCCACCCCTCTCAAGAGGGGAATTAAAAACTGCTAGTTTTTGTTTATTTTGACTTGCGATTAGCCTTACGCCAATCATTAATAGCTTGATGATTACCGGACAATAATACTTCTGGAACAGTTAATTCTTTGCCATTGGCCTTGAAAACTGGCGGTTTAGTGTATTGAGGATATTCCAAAATCCCCTCTTCACTGTGTGATTCGTCTTGGTGGCTAGCTTCGTTGCCGAGGACGCCTGGTAGGAGCCTGGTGATGCTATCGACCATGATCATGGCGCCGAGCTCGCCTCCAGTCAGGACATAGTCGCCGATAGAGACTTCTTCGTCGATGAAGTGCAAGATGCGGTCGTCGACGCCTTCGTAGCGACCGCAGATGAGGATTAGCTCGTCGAGATGACTGTAGTTAGCGGCAGTGCTTTGAGTCCAGGTTTTGCCTTTGGCGGAGAGTAGGACTATTTTGCGCTTCGGTTTATTTACTAAATTTTTGAGTTTGCCGAAGAGACTTTGCTTGGTGAGTTTTTGTAAAGCGGCGTAGATGGGTTCGATCTTCATGACCATGCCGGCGCCACCACCGTAAGGAGTGTCGTCGACAGTGTGATGTTTGTCGCAAGTGAACTCTCTGAGGTCTTGGATTTCGATTTTGATAGCGTCTTTGCTTTGAGCACGTTTAATAATACTTTCGTTGAAGTAGCTGGTGAAAATTTCGGGAAAAATAGTTATAATTTTTATTAACATAAAAAATCTTGTCATTCCGGGCCGCGACCCGGAATCCACGTCTTTCGATGCAAACGAACGTGGATCCCCGCAGTCGCGAGGATGACGGTAAAGCCTTTTAAACAAAAGCCACAGTCAGACTGTGGCTTTTGTCAGTAACTAGCTGTAATTAGATAGTAAGGTCATCAAGACTAGAAGTGTCGATTTCCTGATCAAGAGTATTGTCTTCAATCTTAGCAGCGCTCTTCATGCCGCCTTTCATACCACCGTTTGGTTCGTAGATTTTCAAGTTGACACGAGCATTGTTCTTAGCGCCGACAATCTTGAGCAAAGTGCGGATAGCTTGAGCAGTCTGACCTTTGCGGCCAATGACGTAACCCATATCAGCCTGATCAATCTTGAGGGTCAAAAGGACACCCATCTCGTCAACGGTTCTTTCAACAGAAACTTTCTCTGGAGCGCCGACAATAGCTTTGACTAAGGTCTCTAGAAATTCTTTATCTTTGAATACTTCCATAGGTTTTGCTATCTAAGTCCCAAGTCTGAACCGGGAATAGACAATCTTTAATTTGTTAAACAGCCGGAGTCGGCTCTTACAGTTTATTATAATTGATTAGTATCAGATGTCAATTAAGGAATTTGTAGATACAAATTAGTTAGAAAGTTTGAAAGTTAGAAAGTTGAAAGTAGGTGGAAATTTAGAGAACTTTATACTTTCTAACTTTTTAACTTTCTACTTTGTTTTTAGAGACTGAATCTGACGAACTTCAAGACCTTGACTGCACCAAGAACATCCTGAACCTTCTGCTTATCGTCCTTGATATATTCCTGTTTAATCAAACAGACTTCTTCGTAATACTTGTTAACCTTACCCGGCATGATTTTATCAATCATTTCGACAGGCTTACCTTCACGGACCAAGATCTCACGGTAGACGTCTTGTTCTTTAGCTAGTTCAGTCTGATCAACTTCTTCAGGATTGATATAGCGAGGGTTGGCTGCGGCGACTTGCATAGCAATGTCACGAGCTAGATCGGCCTTGTCAGCAGTATCGAGACTAACTAGAACACCGATAGTACCACCAGCGTGCAAGTAAGCAGCGACGGTACCGACTGACTTAGTAACAGAGAAATTTTTGATTTCCATCTTCTCACCAATAGTACCAGACATGTGGTCGAGACTGGTTTTGACAGTGTCGCCGCTGGCCATTGGCAAAGCGTGTAAAGCATCTAGATCAGCTGGTTCATTAGCAGTAATCAAAGCAAGGATTTCGTCGACAAACTTCTGGAACTGTTCGTTACGAGCGACGAAGTCGGTCTCACAATTAACTTGTAGCATGTAGCCGGTCTTAGCATCCGCACTGACAGCAAGCTTGATGACACCTTCGCTAGTTTCGTTCTCGCTACGCTTAGCAGCCTTAGCGATACCTTTCTTACGCAAGATTTCAACAGCCTTTTCGATGTCGCCACTAGCTTCATCAAGAGCCTTTTTGCATTCCATCATGCCAGCACCGGTTTTTTCTCTAAGAAGTTTAATTTCCTCCATATGATTAGAGTTAGAAAATATTAATTAGTTTTGTTAGCAGTGTTTGAGCTGGCTGATTTGGCAGCCTTAGCACGACCAGCGGCGACAGCATCTTTGGCAACATTCAAGATCAGAGCGATAGCCTTGCTAGCGTCGTCGTTAGCTGGGATGACATACTGAATACCCTCAGGATTGACGTTGGTATCACAGACAGCGATGATTGGGACATTGCGCTTCTTAGCTTCAGCAAGAGCAGTCTTTTCGACTTTGAGATCCCAGATGAAGATAGCGTCAGGAAGTTTGTTAAGATCAACTAGACCACCGACAGCTAAATCCAATTTAGCAATCTGACGATCGAATTGTAATTGTTCTTTTTTAGTATATTTAGAAAGCTTGCCAGCATCACGCTTTTCAACTAGATCTTTGAATTTGCGGATAGACTTCTTGATGATAGCGAAGTTGGTCATAGTACCACCGAGCCAATGTTCACAAACAAAAGGCATATTCATTTCGAGAGCAGCCTTCTTGATAGCGACTTTAACCTGTGGCTTAGTACCGACAAAGAGAACATTCTTGCCACTTGCGGTTAGTTCGGTGATAAAAGTCATAGCCTTGTCTAAGTTCTCACGAGACTTAACGAGGTCGATGATGTGGACGCCTTTGCGAGCACTAAAAATGTATGGCTTCATCTTTGGATGCCATTTAGAACTGCGGTGTCCGAAGTGCATGCCCGCCTTGAGCATCTCTTCTACTGATGGTAGGGTCATATTTTCCTTTGTGCCTCTGTCTCAACAGCTGTTATTTCCGCGACGCGGAAGCAAGGAATTGCTATAAAATGAGACATGAGAGATTAATTCATAAAAGCATGATCACTTGGGTCATGCAGGAAAATGATATAATATTGGTCTAATTTTGTCAACATTAATAAGGTAAAAGTAAAATCTAAAAAGTAAAAAGACAGTAATTTTAGATCTTTTTCCTTTTTACTTTTAAATTTTTACTTAAAATTGCTTAATATTAGCCAAATGTATCGCTTAGACTAGACAAAACAAAGACTCCATGATATAGTCGGTAGGAATTTTAAATTACTTATATGAAAGATGCTATCCATCCTAATTACATCACTGACACTAAAGTAAGCTGCGCTTGTGGTCATACTTTTACCACTGGTTCGACTGTGCCAGAAATCAAGGTTGAACTCTGTTCTGCTTGTCATCCTTTTTATACCGGCAAACAGAAATTAGTCGATACGGCTCGTCGTGTGGAGAAATTCCAGACCAAGCAAGCTATTGGCACTGAGATGAAGGCTAAGGCTACTGACAAGAAGGCTAAGCAAGCTGCTCGCAGTGCAAAGAAGGCTGAACCCGCTAAGTCGAAGAAATAACAATTCTAAGCTGCTTAAAGCTACTTTCGGGTAGTTTTTTGTTTGAAAAATATAAACAAATCGAAGGTCATAAGTTTTAACTTACTATGTTCGAAGAAATCAAAGCAAAATTTAAAGCACTCGAAACAGACTTAACGAAGCCTGAGATTATTAATGATCAAAAAAATCTACAGAAGACTGGCAAGGCTTATGCTGAGCTCAAGCAAGTAGTGACGATGATTGAGAAGTACGAAAAATTAAGTGAGCAAATTAAGGCCAATGAAGCTATCTGTGCGACTGGTGATGACAAAGAATTAGCAGAGATGTCAGCTGAAGAATTAAAAGAGCTAAAACCAGAAGCTGAGCAGCTCTTGGAAATGATTCAAGATGAACTTAATCCAACTAACCCTAATGACAAGAAAGACGCTATCGTAGAAATCAGAGCTGGCACTGGTGGTGATGAATCCGCTCTCTTCGCTGCCAACCTCTTTCGTATGTATGCGCGCTGGACAGAAAACACTGGACTCAAGATTGAGATTGCGACTTCAAGTCAAAATGGTCTCGGTGGTTACAAGGAAATAATCTTCTTCGTCCATGGCACTGGCGCCTATGGTAATTTTAAATATGAAGCCGGCACACACCGCGTACAGAGAGTACCGGAAACAGAAAAGGCTGGTCGTATTCACACCAGCGCTGTCACTGTCGCTGTGCTACCAGAAGCAGAAGAAATTGATTTGGAAATCAAAGCTAGCGATCTACGTATTGATACTTTTTGTTCATCTGGACCAGGTGGTCAGAGCGTGAACACAACTTACAGCGCGATCCGCATCACTCACCTACCGACTGGATTGATTGTCTCTTGTCAGGATCAAAAATCTCAACATCAAAACAAAGAAAAAGCCATGATGGTTTTGCGTTCTCGTCTCTTGCAGAAGATGGAAGACGAACAGAAAGCCAAAGAGATGAGCGAGCGCCGGGAAATGGTCGGCTCTGGCGACCGCAGCGACAAGATCAGAACCTACAACTTCCCTCAAGACAGAATCACTGATCACCGCATCAAACAAAGCTGGCACTCGATTGATCGCATTCTTAATGGCGAGATCAGCTTAGTAGTTGATGCTTTGAAGCAGGCAGCTAAGGGCAAATTCACTCCAAGCGGAGACGCGGACGAGGATTAAAACGCGATTTTCGCGTTTTTTATTTTATGAATATAAAACACAGCCTAATCAAGATCGGTCAAAAACTAGAAACAGCCGGAATTGAAAATCCTAGCCTGGAAGCGGAGCTATTAATTTGTCGTGTTTTAAAGAAACAACGCGAATTTATTTTAGCTTATCCAGAGCTAGCTCTTAACTCTTCACAAAAGCGAGCCCTAGAAAAATTAGTGACACGACGAATGGCTCACGAGCCTCTCGCCTACCTGCTAGGTAAGCAGCAGTTTTATAATATTGACTTAGTGGTCAATAAAAAAGTCTTAATTCCACGACCAGAGACAGAGCTCCTAGTGGAACTGGTTTTAAAAAATAAAACAGAGTCAGATGCAACGATTTTAGATGTTGGTACTGGTAGCGGTGCGATTATTATTGCCTTAGCTAAAAACATGTCCGGTGACCATAAATTTATCGCCACTGATATTTCTAGCAAAGCTCTTAGCCTAGCCAAAGACAACGCCAAGACTAATGAGCAGAGAGAGAAGATTGAATTTATCAAAAGTGATTTGCTGAACAAATTATTAAAAAAGAAAAATTGGACTACTAGTAAAAATCTGCTTATTGTCACCAATTTACCTTATGTTGAAAGCGACTGGCAGAAGGAATTAACGCCTAATCAGATTGAAGAATTGAAGTATGAGCCAGCACTTGCCCTTTTTGCTGGGGTTGATGGCTTTGACTTGTACCGTAAACTCGCCGAAGAAATCAAAAGTTTGATTAAGAAATTTGGTCTCAAGGTGCAGCTCTACTGTGAGATTGCACCCACTCAAGCTAATCTCTTTAGTCATACTTTTTCAGAATTAGGAGCAGTGAGCTTAGAAAGAGATTTGACTGGTCGAATTAGAGTCGGCGTCATGAAGCAATTTTAAAAATTAATCTGTGTGATAAAAATAAAAGCAACTTAGATAAGTTGCTTTTTTGATTGATCGATTGCTTAATTTCTCCTTTCTTTGGGCCATCGACCAAGAGTATCTAGAGGCGGGAAGCGATAGGTATCTTTGACAAATAACTGAGGACAACGCTTTGCAATAGCTTCAAGTCTCTGACTAAGCTCTTCTAATCTACGAAAGCGATTACGAGTATTGGGCGGATTATTATTAAACAGGTTAATATCACCACTAACAGTAGTAGGCATGATAAGCTCCGAATAAAATTATAAAAGATCGATTTTAATAAATTAAAGCAATCCAAATAATGATTGTCAATAAAAAAAGCTGTGAGATGATCACAGCTTAAAATTATTAAAAACTTTCAGCTAATAAATTATTTTTTAGAGAAACTAACAGATTATTAAGATCTTCTTTTGAATAAATAAAATACAGCCAATCGTATGAACTCAAATCTCTTTCAAGACCCAGCATTTCACTCTTAGTGATAAGCAACTGTTTCCAATCAGTACCCCTAGTAGCTTGCAAAAAGATTATAGGCTTAGGCTTAGCTGATTGCTTAAAATACTGACAATAGATATTTTCATGAATAGCAGCGCTTAATTCTAGATCGGTGCCAAGAGCGCCCGATGGACTAACGATAATAATATCACCAGAAAGAATAACTCTGAGTCGATCGAAAATATCATTAGCAGAATCAGTAAAGACAGCTCCAGAAACCCTTGGTAAATGATCAAATTGAAGTTGCGGAACAGCTATATTGAATTCTGGCAAGAGATTTTTTTCCGCAATAATAACATCAGCAGCTTCGCTAACTGCCAACATGGCACCACCAGCAAAGCCACCATGAATAACACCAAAGCCTTGTCTAAGCAAGATCATAGTAGCCACCTCAATCATTTTGTAAGAATGAGTATTTTTAGCAATTTTTGATCTACCGATAAACGAAGCAAATAATTTAGCTCCTGATCGCTCTTTTAATTCTGAAACAGTAGGCATCGCAAAACTCCTGATAATAGTAGATAAATTTTTAAATAACCGTTGTGACAATAACAAGTTAGCTACTTTTTGTCAATCACTAATTAGTCTTAATGAATTTTTTACCAGTTAGCTCAGTTGGTAAATAAGTCTGTGATTCTTGATAGTCATGATCAGGACTATATTGATAGCCGGCGCCATAGCCTAGGTCTTTCATCAGGCTCGTAGGAGCATTACGGAGATGAAGCGGCACTGGCAGATGGCTAGTGCTTTGAGCTAGGTCAGTAGCTGCAGCGATAGCTGTATAGAGAGTATTGGATTTTTGACACTTAGCCAGATAGACGACGAGTTGAGCGAGATGGACATTGCACTCCGGCAAGCCGAGCAACTGAACAGCTTGCGAGACAGCGAGTGCTTGCTCAAGGGCTTTGGAATTAGCCAGACCAATGTCTTCGCTAGCGAAACGCACTAGACGACGAACGATGTACATCGGATCTTCGCCACCGACAATGAGACGAGCTAGCCAATATAATGCTGCATCAGCGTCTGAGCCTCGCAGTGATTTGTGCAGAGCTGAGATGAGATTGTAGTGACTCTCCCCTGCTTTGTCGTGATAAGCAGCTTTGTGAGCAGCTTCGAGAATGATAGCGCGATCAATGTCAGTGCTCATCAAACTAGCTGCTTCAAGAATATTTAAAGCGGAGCGAGCATCACCGCCAGATAGTTCGGCAATAAGAGCTGCGGCTTCGTCACTAAGATTAATATTTTGACTAGCTAGCCCACGGTCATCAGTGATAGCCTGACGTAAAATAGCAATCAGATCATCATTAGTTAGACTTTGTAAAACTAAGACGCGACAGCGTGACAGCAAGGCGTTGCGAATTTCAAAGCTAGGGTTTTCAGTAGTAGCGCCGATTAGGATAATGGTGCCGTTTTCGAGATGTGGTAGCAGCGCGTCTTGCTGAGCTTTATTCCAACGATGGATTTCGTCGATAAACAAAATTGTCCGCTGATCGAGTAGCTGATTATTGCGAGCCTTATCAATGACGCTGCGTAAATCCTTGACGCCCTCGGTAACAGCACTGAAACGAACAAATTCGGCCTTGATGGCGCTAGCCAAAATCAAAGCCAGAGTAGTTTTGCCTGTGCCTGGTGGACCCCAGAGGATGAGCGAAGGCAGAGTACCTTTATCTAGGGCTTGGCGCAAAAATTTACCCTCGCCGACGATTTGCTGCTGACCAAGGTATTCGTCGAGGTTGCGGGGGCGGAGGCGGTCGGCTAGGGGTGATTTGTGATTAATAGTAGTCATTTTTAAAAAAGTAAAAAGTAAAATCTAAAACTGTGTCTGCCGGCAGGCAGGAGTAAAAAGATTGAATTAATCTAGAATGACAATCTTTACTAACTTAAGTCGGCTGGTCTGGCCAGAAATAATACTAATAGCTTTGATGTTAACAGAGAATGCTTGAGCTAGCAATTTTAGTAGAGCTTGATTAGCCTTATTGTCCACGGCAGGAGCAGCTAGGTTGATTTTAAGACTGCCGTCAGCTAAGTGGCCAGTGAGATCTGAACACTCAGCATTAGGCCTGATTCTCACTGACAAAAACAGCTTTTTGTCTTTGATTAAGGTATTTTTGAGATTTTCTATTGACATTTTGTTATTATTATATTATATTACAAGGCATCAATGGTACTTTTTTAAATTTTATAGAGGAAGACATGAGTGATTTGATGCAGTATTTGCAGGGCAATAAAGACAAAGCAGCCGAAAAGGCTCAGGAGCAATATTTAAGCAGTCTAGGCACAAAAATTATAGCAGAAGTAGGAAATCATAGCACGGCCAGGCTTTTCAGTATTTTAGAACAAAAACGTAGTCAATGGCTAACTGATCGTAATTACACTGAATACAAACTCAGAGAAATAAAAAACATCTTTGAGCTTCATGAACCATCCATTATTCAACTAACCAGAAACTCAGCAAATGGACTAGTTTCGACCGCTCAAGACTATCTCGAAAACTATCGAATATGGCTAGGTACAGCGGAAAAAGACCTGGAAAAACATAATAATCATCTAGCAGCTACCAGAGGTGCCCGAAAACAGATAGCCGACAATCAATTAATAGGCAAAATGACTGAAAAAGAAAAATCTGAACTCAACAATATTAAGAAATCACTTGGCTACAAATAACAAAGACAAGCAAAGCCCTGAGCAAATCAGGGCTTTTTTAT
>CAYSXQ010000002.1:22902-55661 GCA_964435085.1 uncultured Gammaproteobacteria bacterium
TTGGCTACAAATAACAAAGACAAGCAAAGCCCTGAGCAAATCAGGGCTTTTTTATTTTAGCAGATAAAACAAGCAACCTAAATACATTGACAATTAGCTGATATTATGTAATAATGTGAAAATCGTAGTACTTTTTAATTTTTGAGGAGATTTTAATGAGCAAGAAACATAGTTTGGCATTATTTAATACTGGCAGGAGTCAGCGGCCATTACTCAAATTGCAGCCAGAGCTAGACATCAAACAAACAGCCACTAAAGATCTGGTAGCATATCTGCAAATGATTCCTGAGATAAAAGAAGAGTTTAGTGCCAAGGAAACAAATGATGTTTCATGGTATCTAGATACTTTAGAAAAAAGACTAAGCAGAGTAGTTAGAGCGCCGGCACTATCTGAACTAAAACAGATGCAAGCAGATCTAAGTAGCTTTAAAGCAGATCTAAACAAAGAACAGTCAAATAAAAGGTTAAATAAATTTTTAAAAAATTATGGAACTTGCTTAAATACAATCATCGAAAATTGTGAAAGTGCCTTCAGAAAAAAGCATGAAAAAAAACAAAAAACTAAGCGACCTAATAGCGGCAAAAAAGTTGTAGTAAAAGAAGTTATTAATACAACTAGGCCAATAACAAGCGGACGCAGACCAGGTCAAGGTTAAAAAACAACTGATTAAAAAAGCCCCAGCATAGGGGCTTTTATTTTTGACTAAAGACCAGCGCATTAACCACATCACGACCAGGACCAAGGACGTATTCATGATTATAAAACAAAGCTGTAGAGTAGCCACCATCAAGATTAAGAGCATAGTCCATGCCCATAGCAAGACAGACAGCCGTCAAATCAGATACAGTCGAATTATGACTAACGATTAAATATAGTTTATTGTTCTTATAGCCAAGGGCAGCGCGCATAGCACGAGCATCACGCTGTTTAGCATCCATAGCCCACTCGATCAACTTATCATTCCCCTCTTCGATAAGACGAGGAAAACTGCCAAGAGCAGCGCTTAAGCGTCCACTATAAGCGCCTTGAGTTATAAGCATTTTGCCACTGGAGTCATAACTAATAGCAGGTAAGAAAAGTCGACTGTCAGTGAAATAATAAAAATGATTAGCTTCATCAAAGGCCACAATAGGACCGGAGCTCCATTTTTTTAATTCAGCTTTATTTAGCAAGACGCCGGTCTTAGTGTCGTAGAGCGGGAAGAAAGTGTAGTTCTTTTTGCTAGCAGCCGTATCAAAGTAAGTGCCGTTGATCGCCGCAAAGCCAGAGACGCTAGCAGTGAAATCGGCCACATTGCGAGCTGGACAATCTTTAGCGCACTCACTGCTGGCGGCCGCCAGTGAGGATATTTTGAGATTAGGCATAGACAGATCAATCATGATCGAGTCGACAGTAAACTTCTTTTTATTTGCTGTGGTAATTTTCTCCCTTTGATAATAACTATAACGATCGATCGACTCATTCATAACTGGCTTATGAAGTCGAGCAAAGTCGTGATAACTAGGACGGGCAGCGCTGCGAGCTAGTAGTAAATTAAAAGCTAATGGAGTAGCTAGGCTAGCCAGACTACGATCACTAGGATCGAGGTACCAGAGAGAATTGTCAGAGGCTTTATGTAAAATTTTACCTTGCAGTTTCATAGCTAAGGTAGAGGTAGTGCTTGTAACAAGAGGAGTCGAAGTGCCCGTGCTGAGTGGAGTCGAAGCACTACTGGCAATAAGTGCCCAATCCCGATCGTTAATAACTTGAGCTAGTGAACGTAGTTTGAATAGAGCGAAAGCGCTGTTACCAGTTAAAATTTTCTTGTTATCGGCACGCACAAACCAAGCCTGACTATCCAGTGGGTTAATAACAAAACGACCACGAAAATCAGCCGCACTAACTAAAGCAGGCAAAGATAGAAATAATAAAATAATAACTAGATATTTCATCTAGTTATTGTAGCATATTAAATAAATTTCAATTAGCTAGCAGCAGCGTCATCCATAATGACAGTAACATCAAGATGAGTTTGCAAGACAGAGGCAGGCACAGACTCAGTAACAGGACCAGTCAGAGCTTGCTTAAGGATAGCTGCTTTGTCCGCCCCGCTAGCTAACAGAATGATCGAGCGAGCCTGTAGTATAGTAGCAATACCCATTGTGATGGCTTGTTCAGGCACTACAGTTAATTCAGTCAATAGATGAGCATTGGTAGCGCGAGTTGACTCAGTGAGAGTGGTAATATGAGTCCTGGCAGCAAAACTATCACCTGGTTCACAAAAGCCAATGTGCCCATCATGACCAATACCTAAGATGAGCAAATCAATACCGCCTGATTTAGCAATCGCCTCTTCATAATCAGAACATTCACTACCGAGATCAGCAGCTTCGCTGTCGGGAAAGTGAATATTATCAGGATG
This sequence comes from uncultured Gammaproteobacteria bacterium, assembly GCA_964435085.1. Taxonomy (GTDB): domain Bacteria; phylum Patescibacteriota; class Patescibacteriia; order Patescibacteriales; family Patescibacteriaceae; genus UBA917. Next base: position 25,305 of record CAYSXQ010000002.1, read on the forward strand.
AAGATTAACCTGACTAAAAAAATTAACTTGCATGTAGTGATAATAGCTATCGACATGACTAGGAGCAAGCCCGACATACTCATCAAGATTAAAAGTTTTAACAGATGAAAAACTTAAGCTACCAGATTTAAAGAAGCTAGTTAATTTTTGATAGAGTCCTAGCGGCGTTTGTCCGGTTGGCAAAGCTAAGACCGAGTTAGGCCTGGCCTTGATTTGACGAGCAACAAGAGCGGCAGCAAGTGATGAGACAGCGTGATAGTCTTTTACTATTAATATTTCCATGTCTTAATTTAGAACTAATTCTATTATAGCAGACCGCCGGAAAGTCTTGCAATGCATTTCATAAATTGTTAAGCTTAATTAAAGGTATGAAAAAAAAATTCTTACAAGCTGCTAGTCGTGCATTAATGATTGTGGCACATCCTGATGATGAGACAATTTGGGCAGGCGGAATTATCCTAGCCAATCCCAAGATCAATTGGACCATCCTCTGTCTGTGTCGAGCAAGTGACAAAGACCGGGCGCCGAAGTTTGCCAAAGTAGCTAAGGCTCTAGGAGCTCGCGGTATCATCGAAGATTTAGAAGATGAAGGCCGTCTAAGTCTAAAGGCTAGCATCAAGCCGATTGAAAAAATCATTCAAGATAAAATTGGCAGGCAAAGTTTTGATTACATCTTCACTCATGGTGAGAACGGTGAATACGGACATGAACGTCATGTCAGCACGCACCTAGCTGTAGTAGAACTTGTTAAGACTAAACGATTAGTAACTAGTGAATTGTGGTGCTTTCACTACAAGAAGCTTAGTAAGTATAAACTAGCACCTAAGGCTGGAGCAGATTGCATTTTAGATTTATCCCCGAAGTTATTTAAACAAAAAACTAGCCTGATGAGTGAAATATACGGCTTTGATCCTAAGGGTATTGATGCTGGGTATTGTACTAATCCGGAGAGTTATAAGAGGCTAATTTAAAATTTTAAATTTTAAATTTAAAAACAATTTTTAATGCTTCAGATCTAAATTTTTAAACTTATTTAGAAATTGTGACATTAGGTTATTGAGATTTGTTTTGAAATTTTAAATTTTAAATTTTAAATTAACCGAATTTATGAAACATCTGAAAATCGCCGTCTTACACGCTTATCCACCTGAGCCAGATGGCTTAAGTATTCAAGGAAACTTACTGTATCACGCTCTGCGCGAACTGGGTCCAGAATTAGAGGTCGAGGTAATGCCTTGCCACTATCGTCCAAGCTTTGAAAAGCAATGGGTACTGGAAGCTTGGAAGCCGGATATCTGTATTGGCATCGGCTCCTGGTCTTACTCCCCTGACATTGTCTTTAGCCCGCAAAGAAAAGGCGCGATTGCTATTCCGTGGTTTGTGGCCAATGGCTGGGTAGCTAATTATCACAAAGAATTATCCGAATTGCCATTAGTCTTCACTACCAGTGAATGGGTCAAGGAAACTTTTAAACGTGATGGCGTCGATACTACTAACTACCATACACTAGGCATTGGCTACCATCCTGATGAGATTCATCCTATTCCTCAAGACGCGCCTGAGATTCAAAAGCTCCGTGCCATGCTTGGCGTGCAGCCTCATGAGAAAATGATTTTAACTGTTGGTGGTGATGTATCCTCTAAAGGCGCACAAGAAATGTTTAAGGCACTAAAAGAAATTGACAAGGATTTTCATGATTGGAAATATGTCCTCAAAGACAGTGCTTCAGAATGTGCTCAGGATCACAATGACGAAGAAGACAAGCTTATTGATCAATTAGAACTCGATCGCGGTCGTATTGTCTATCTGCACGGTATGTACAGCCATGGCTTCATGAGTCAACTGATGGCAGCTTGTGATATCTACGCCGCACCTAGTCGCCTCGAAGGCTTTGGTATGCCACAAGTCGAAGCGCAGATCTGCGGTAAACCAGTTATCTCAATCAATGTTGGCGGACCAGCAGACACCATCATTCATGGCAAGACTGGGTTCCTAGCTGAAGTTGGTGAGACGATCGAGCTCAAAGAAGAATGGGCCTACGAACACATGGGCTTTGACGCTGATCACAAGATTGTCTTTGACAAGCCGAAGGTCTTTGCTTATCGTGCTAGTATTGCTGACTTAGTGAAGTACACCACCCAACTCCTCACTGATGACGCACTAAGACTAGAAATGGGTCGTGCGGCTCGTGAGCATAGTAAGGATAAGTTCCACTATCATACAGTAGCGAGAGAAGCGATGAAGATGATCAGGGAACATATTAAATTTGAAGAATAAAAAAACGCGTCTAGAAATCTAGACGCGTTTTTTTATTTAGAAAAAGAGAGCTTTTTTCTTCTTCAAACAATGATAAGCATAGATATAAGTACCGGCACTCCAGCCTTGATAGGGCTCGCCTTTTGGCTCACCAGTCTTGCCGTCAAGCCATTCGTTGAAGCCGTGGCCGTCGAGTTCGCGCAAGTTCGCTTCAGCTAATTTAGTTAATTCTGCCTCGGCTTTCTCATAATCCTTCATCTTTACTAGCGCTGCCACATAGAAGCCACCGATGAAAGGCCAGACTCCCCCGTTGAGATAATGATACTGCTCGCGAGCGTCGCAATTTTCAAAGTAATCATGCCAAGCTTTGTCGCCTTTCTTCAGAGGTGGATCAATGACGCGGCAAGGATATGGTCCGGAAATTTTCTTTTTATCTATGTGAGCCAAAATGTTTTTGGCAATCTTGGGCGTAGCAAGACCAGTTAAGATAGCTAGTAGGTTACCAGTGGTATCAAACCATTCTTCGTGCTCGCGCTTGTCTTCATGATTCTTCCAGCCCCAAGGATAATAATAGCCAAGCTTGTCGTCGTAGAGCGAGATATACCTCTCGATCTCACCGTTGATGACACGTTTGATGTGCTTGGCTTGGCGCTGTTTGCCGACCATGTTAAGCACGCCGTAGTACATAGCTTGGGCGTGGATAGTATAGCCGTATTTGTGCGGGAAGGCGTCCATCCAGTCCATCGTAGGCTGCTGAGCGATCAGACGGACTTCGTCAGGATCTTGGTAAGCCAGCCAGATAAGAGCTAGAGTTAGCTGACGTTGGTGCTTAGCATAGAAGTCCTTGTCGTCAAAGGCTGAAGAATAGATCAAGAGACCAAGAATGTACCAAAGATTAGAATCAACGGTGTTGAAGGTCACATCGCTACGGCGGTCAAGGTTGTAAGAACCGACACAGTTAGGGATTTGACCGAGATAGGATTGATTTTTGGCAAGCAAATCCAGACTCTTCTTAATGACTGCTTTGTAGCGATTGCCAACCAGAGCAGCACCCAGAGTCATAGTCATACTGTCACGCGCCCAAGTAGCCTCATAGCCGCCTTTAAGGCCCGAGGCGTAGAAGCCAGTGGGCTTAGCGCAAGCGTCGAGAACCTTTATAGCTTCTTGGTAGGCTTGTTCGATGACTGAGAGATCTTTAGTAGTTTTTTTCATATACTTAGATATTTGACATTAAAATTAATCAACCTGTATATCTGTCTCATTCCCCGGATCATGAAAAATGGTAACTAAAGGTTGTTTAGCACTAGTATAGACATCCTCAATAGCAAGTCGTGCTAAGAAATAGGAAATAGTTGACTCAGCACCTTGATTAAAGTTAATAGAATGCTTGCCAAGACCATCATAGCAGCCGCCAGTCGCCTCATCATAAATCATTTGATTGAGGTGATTTTTACCAAGGAACCAGCCAAAAGCTAATTTTGCCTCAGTAGCATACTTATCATTACTGGTAACCTTGAAGGCTTGCACCAAGGCTTCAACTGCTGAAGCGGCATCTTCTGGCTGCTGGTCAAAATAGGCACGCTTGCCGTTACGGAAATACCAACCGTCTTGACCAATGGCATTGTAATACTCTTTGTCAAAAGAGACTTTAGCTAAGAAATCGATGGACTCTTCGGCGACTGTTAAATATTTTTTATCAGACAAGATGCTACTGACAGCAAAAAGGGCTTCAGGAATCTTGTAGTTCGAGTAAGTCAAACTATCATCAAACCAACGCCAGATGTCAGCGCTGTTAGTATTAGCCGCTGCTTGCTCCTGGTATTTAGCAATAAGCTTATCAGCAAGATCGGTCATAAGAACCAATAACTGAGCAGACCGCTTCTGATCTTTTTGTTTTGAAAAATGGTAATAAGCCTGACTAAGACCCAAGAGAGAGAAGGCAATAGCGCGTGAGAAATTAAGATTTTTAACTTCTGGTAAAGATTTATTAAAAACCTTGATAGCTGAATTAATTAATTCAGCAGATAATTTGCGACTATTGATCACGACGCCGAGAGACCAAATAGCACGACCAAAGGAGTCTTGGGATTCAGGCAATTCTTTATTGATGGTTTTATTATGATTAATGAAGTCGTTGAAATGACCGTCGGAGCGCTGAGAGAGCTTGAGATAAGAGAAGTAGATATTGATGAGGCGCAAGAGACTAGCAGTAGGTCTGGTAGCATAAAGCTTAACGCAGCCGAGTAGCGCACGAACGTTATCGTCTAGACAATAACCACTGTGATTATCCGGCTTCGTATGTGCTGCAAACTGAATCATGCCAAAGTCATCAGTCATGGTGCGGAAGTGATTGATATTAATACTGGGCAACTTGTCTTGTTCACGAGGCGTGATCTTAGCGAAGTCATTAAAGAACTTAAAGTAAGCCAGAGCGACATTCTGCCAAGTCATATGACGAGAATAGTAATAGGCGTCTTTTTTCATCTCCGAAGCCATCTGCGGATCGTCAAGAATAGCCATAACAGACTTCTCAATAGGTTCAGGATCAGCAAAATCAACTAAGTAGCCACGAGTAGGAGCGATAGTGTCCTTAGCATATTGATTAGCTGTTGCGACAATAGGACAAGCGCAAGAAAAAGCATAAGAGACAGTCCCACTCACAGCTTGGCGCGGATTTAGGGTTGGTGAAATGTAAATATCTGTGGCCTTAAGAAAGTCGATTAACTCTGGCAGATCTAAATATTTATTATAAAACTTAACATTGTTATCTAGACCTAACTTCTTAACTAGACGCACTAATTTATTACGGTAGACTTCGCCGCATTCTTTGACGATAGCTGGATGAGTAGCTCCCAGCACTAGATACAGAACATCAGGATATTTTTCGACGATAGCTGGTAGCGCCTGAATAGCGTACTCAATACCTTTGTCAGGACCAAGCATACCAAAGGTTGATAAGATAGTGCGGCCAGAAAGCTGTAATTTAACCTTAGAGCGAGTTTTGGAAGGATAAGAGACGTGGTGCACGCCATGAGGAATAATAGCAATTGGTTTTTTCTTATCAATTTGGTAAGTATTACGAAGCAGCTTAGCTGAGTGCTTAGTCATAACAACAATACCAGAAGCTTTGGCAACAATATCTTGAGTTATTTTCTTGAGATGCTTATCAGGTCTAGGCAAAACAGTGTGTAGAGTTACTACAATAGGCTTATTAATCAATTCTAAAAAAGGCAAAATATAATTGCCCCAATCACCGCCATGAATGCCATACTCATGCTGAATATTGACCAACTTGATATCTGAGGAACGATTAATATCATTAGCAGCCTGAATATAGTCCTCAATGTCTGTGTCCCTGATCTGTGCTGTTACTTTGCGAGAATAGTTATAGAGAGAGGTGCCATCAGGATTCATGGCTAAAATCTTAGACTTAACAGCCGGAGCAAATTCACGATCAATGGCGTTAGTTAAGTCCTGCGTAAAAGTAGCGATGCCGCACTCACGAGGCGGAAAAGTACTAACATAGAGAATGCAAGGAGATTTGGGTTGATTCATATTAATCTTTACTGATGCGATACTTTCTTAATTCGCTAAGTAGATCTGGTAAATTAACACTAGCGGCAGCAATATGATTGTCAGCAGCACCGTAATAGATGTAGAGACGATCGCCGAAGACCGAAGCGCCTGTTGGAAAGACAACGTTATCAACATAACCAGCTAATTCGTAATCTTCGGTAGGAGAAAAGAGTGGTTCAGGTAGACGAGCAATTAAACGACGCGGATCATCGAGAGCGAAGAGTGCAGCACCAGCATGATAAGTCCGTCCATGGTTGTTTTCTTCGGTGCCATGATAGATCATGAGCCAGCCGTATTTAGTTTTGATAGGCGGAGCACCACCACCAATATGACGCTCTTCAAAGGCATATTTGTTTTCCAGCATGACGTTCTTGTGCATGTTTTGGAAGTAACTAAGCCAGAAAGAGTTTTTCTTTAAATCATCAAAATGATTAAATTCAACGATCTGAATGTCTGGTAAAACTCGATGAGTTAAGATGAATTTGTTATTAATTTTCTCAGGGAACAACACACCATCCTTCTCCCAAACCATTACATCCTTGCCAGAGAAATTCTTGTAATAAGCTTCAAAGAAGAAATAATCGTCTTTGAGTTTAACAGCATTGAAAAATTTACCAGCCCGAGAATAGCGAATCTTAGCACTGATAATACCACCGCGCTTGAGATGAAAGATGTCAGGACCACTCATGTAAGCAATAAGAGCGTGCTTACCGTCATGAGCAACATAGGTCATGTAGATTTTACCATCGATCATGGTCAGACGAGGATCTTCGAGGCCTTTCTTTTCGTATTTGTGTAGCGGCACATAAAGCGGCTCTTTCATGCGCTCAACTACTTCAAGTGGCCCATCGAGACGAGCATAACCAAGAGTAGAAATATGATCCTTGTCGACAGCGCGATAAACAACATGAACCGTATTGCCGATTTGTAAAATACCAGGATTCAAAACAGCCCGCTTCTCAAAAGCGCGGCTAGTTGGAGACAAAATAGCACCCTCTTTTTTGACTTTAATCATGTTTGTAAAGCTAAAATATTACTAAAATTGGTAATATTAGGTCGTCAGATTATTCTACCAAGTCTGCCTGATAATTACAAATTGTTTAGAGCGGCTTCGACCTTAATAAGAGCTGATTTAGCCTCAGAGAGCTGTTCATTTTGCTTAGCAACTAGCTCGGCTGGAGCTTTAGCGGTAAATTCTGGGCTAGCAAGACGGGTTTCGAGACCACTGATTTGTTTGAGCAGATTTTCCTGATCCTTCTCGAGACGATTTTTTTCTTTGTCTTTGTCGATAGCACCAAGCAAGTAAATTTCTAAACCAGCGACTACCACACTAATGGCTTCGGCTGGAGTTTCACCGCTAGTACTGATAGTTAAATTAGCAATGCCGGTGCGTAAACTCTTAAGTAGATCGACTTGAGTCGCTAAGTAATCGTGGGAGCCGCTGTAGATGACTACATCGAGCTTCTTTGCTGCTTCAATATCGTTTTCACTGCGAGCGTTACGAATAGCGACGATGATTTCTTTGACCAAATCAAATTGTGAGGACTTAGTAAAATTATGATTAGTAGCCTCGGGCCATTTAGCAATGATAAGATTGTCGCCGCCTAATTCGCCCCAGATAGCTTCGGTCACAAAGGGAATAAAGGGATGCCAAAGCTTTAAGATATTTTGCAAAATCAAAGAAAGAATCTTGTCAGTTTCTGAGCCACGAGAGAATTTAGTCGCCTCTAAATACCAGTCAGCCAAGTCATTCCAAGTAAAGTCCTTAAGAGACTCTCCTGCGGCTGAGAAATCATACTTTTTAATTTGATCGGTAGTAGAAAGGATTAAATTATTAAGTTTACTCAAGATCCACTCATCAGCTGTAGTTAAATTATCGTAATCAATATCGTCATTGGAAATTCCGAGTGCCCCTGTGGTAGAAAATTGAAAATTGTTAATTGAAGCGATATAGCGCGTTATGTTCCACAGCTTATTAATAAAGTTGCGCTCAGTAGCAATTTTTTCTTCATAGATACGACTGTCATTACCAGCAGTAGTGCCGACGAGTAGAGATAAGCGGACAGCATCAGTGCCATAGAGCTTAATCATGTCGAGCGGATCAATACCATTACCCTTAGACTTACTCATTTTCTTGCCGTGCTTATCAAGAATCATGCCGTGCAGGTAGACTTTTTCAAAAGGCACTTCGCCGAGAGCAAAGAGGCTCATCATGATCATGCGACTAACCCAGAGCGTAATGATTTCGTAGCCGGTTTCCAACATTTGTGTTGGATGAAATTTAGCTAAGTCCCCTGATTTCTTACCGTCTTGGAAATTTTCTAACCAATTGAGCGTGGAGAAAGTCCACATACCCGAGGAAAACCAGGTATCAAGCGTGTCATTATCTTGAAGCCAGCCATCGCCAGCTGGAGCAGTGCGCCCCACATAAACTTCTTCGCCTTTGTACCAAACTGGCAAACGATGACCAAACCAAATCTGACGACTAACACACCAGTCGCGTAGATTTTCCATCCAGTCAGTGTAACGCTTAGTAAAACGCGCTGGCATAAACTCGACAGCACCAGTAACAGCAGCCGTAACTGCTGCTTGCTTGAGAGATTTACCAGCAAGCCTAGCAACAGGCTTATCAACTGCGAGGAACCATTGCTTAGATGGCAGAGGTTCAATAGAAGTATCACAGCGGTAACAAACAGAGAGATTATTAGAGATGTCTTCTTCTTTGATCAGTAGATCACGAGCGATTAGCTCAGCGACAATTTTTTCTCTAGCCTCAGTCGTAGTGAGATTAGAATAAATACCAAAACCTGCGTGAATCCGAGCAGTCTCGTCAATTACTTTGACTACTGGCAAGTCATTCGCCTCGCCCATTTGCCAATCAATCATCGAGTGAGCTGGAGTGACACCAAGAGCTCCGGTGCCGAAAGTTGAATCAACATTGCGATCAGCAATAACCTTGAGACTTAAACTAACGCCACAAAAATCAACAGTAAATGTCTGGCCAATATATTGCTTATAGCGATCATCGCTAGGATTAACAGCGATAGCTGTATCGCCGAGCTTCGTCTCAGGGCGTGTAGTAGAGATAGCAATAGGACAGTCCTTGGAATAATAGAAGGTGTAGAGCTTAGCTTTTTGCTCTTTATGTTCAACTTCATCATCAGCTAGAGTCGAGGCGCAACGTGGACACCAATTAACTACCCGCTCACCACGATACATCAGACCAGCTTCATAAAGCTGACAGAACATTTCTCGGACAGAGTCTTGACGAGTAGCATCAAGGGTGAAGGCTAGGCGTGACCAATCAAGTGAAGCACCCATCTTTTTCATTTGATTGATAATAGTCGCTTGGGTAACAGAGACAAAATTATCCACTTCAGCAAGAAAAGCTTCACGGCCCAAATCATGACGACTCTTGCCTTGTTCTTTTTTAAGTTTCTTTTCGACAGCTGTTTGTGTAGCGATAGCAGCATGGTCAGTGCCAGGCAACCACAGCGTACGAAAACCATTCATGCGGTGAAAACGGACAAAGAGATCTTCGATGGCAAGCATGGCGGCGTGACCGAGATGAAGCTTGTCTGTGATATTAGGCGGAGGTAAAACAATGGTATAAGATGGAGCGTCGCTAGCTAGCGAGCAATTATCAGGATTAAAAAAACCACCAGACTCCCAAGACTGGTAAATCTTGTCTTCATACTTTTCACTCTGATAAACTTTGTCCAATTCAATAGCCATAAATTTTGATTAACAATGTAAAAATCCTAACAAATAATAAGCTAGTTGACAAGGCACTCAAACAAAAAAATCCCTTCAAAGCAGAAGGGATTTTTTGATAAGTAGAGCTTATTTCTTCTTTGGTTCAGCGGCCTTAGCAGCTGGAGCCTTAGCAGCCGGAGCGGCATCACCCTTAGCTTCAGTAGAAGCAGCACGGCGACTAGCAGCAATGCTGTAAATAACATCACGAGGGTTAGTCTTAACAGTAACGCCAGCAGGAATCTCTAGATCAGAGACACGAATAACTGACTTAAGATCAGAAAGCTTAGCAAGATCAACAGTCAAAGCCTTAACTAGATTAGCAGGCAAACAAGTAATAACTACCTTAGTTAGGTTCTTTTCTAACATACCACCCATATTAGAGATAGCGTTAGACTTACCTTGAGGCAAGAAACCAACGGAAACGGTAACAGTCTTCTCCATATCAACTTGCATGAAGTCAACGTGGATGATTTGGTTTTTAATAGGATCGCGCTGAATTTCTTTGATAATAGCAGGAGCATTAATTTTGCCAGCGATATCTAAATCAACGAGCATCGAGCTACCAGCTTCAGCAAAAACCTTTTCAAGTTCATGACGATTAACCAAGAGGTGCTGGTTAGTAATACTAGGACCGTATAGTTCAGCTTCGACTTCGGTCGACTGTTTCGGAGAGCCAGAACGGACACTCGCCTTTAGTTTAAGATTGGACATAAGACTATAATAAATTATTAATATTGTTTCATTTTGGATCTAGCCACCACACTCTGTAAAGCGCCAACCATAGCCAAATTTATAATTAGAGAGCTGCCACCATAGCTTAAAAATGGTAAAGCAATACCTACCACAGGAACTAGCCCTAGGTTCATCCCAATATTAATAAACATTTCAATAAAAATCAAGCCACCTGAGCACAAAAGCAAGAAACTAGAGAAATCGTTCTTAATATTAGCCAAATTTTTGAATAAACGCCAGAAAAACAAAGCAAATAAACTAATGGTCAGGAGCACGCCAACCAAGCCAAGCTCCTCGGCAATTACTGCGAAGATAAAGTCAGTTTTGGCCTCTGGCAAGAATTTGAGCTGGGATTGAGAGCCAAAACCCAAGCCGCGACCGAAAAGTCCACCAGCGCCAACAGCGATAATAGCCTGATTAATATTATAATTAGAGCTTACCTGAGAGCTTGGATTCAAGAAAGCTGTAATACGCTGCTTTTGATAATCAACCAAAAAGAATTGCCAAGCCAGAGCAGCACTAATAACGATTATAAATAGCAAAACCATAAAAAACCTTTTTGGCAAGCCAGAGATAAAGAGAGCAAAGAGCCAAATAAAAACTAAGAGTAAAGCTGAGCCAAAGTCTGGTTGCAACATAACCAGGCCAGCCAGCAGAGCCGTGGCAAGTCCAGTGCTGAGTAGATTTTTCAGAGGGTTAGTTCTTGTCGAAGCTCCAGCTAGATAGCGAGATAAAAATACAACTAAGATATATTTAACCAGCTCAACCGGCTGAATACCGAAACCAAAAAGATTAAACCAACCTTTGGTGCCATTGATAGTACCACCAAAAATTAAAACAGCAATCAAGACAACTAAACCAAAAACATAAATAATATTGCTGTAACTATAGAGAAAATAATAATCCTGCCAAGCTAAAAAGAATAATAAAAACAAACCAATAATAGCAAAGATTAACTGCTTCTTAAAATAAGACAGGTCACCGGCAGCTTGACCAAGACCGATACTATATAATTCAGCGAGACTTAGGCAAACTAAAAATATTACCGGCATAATCAGTAGCCAGTCCAGGGTACGTAGCTTAGCAAAGAGGCTTTTTAACATGACTTTAGTATTACTAAAAAGCTGGGAAAATACAAATTAAGTAAAAAGTAAAATCTAAAAAGTAAAAAGACAGTTTTTATCGATCTTTTTACTTTTTAGATTTTACTTTTTAACTAGTTAATTCTTCAAATAAACGTTTTGATCCAAAATATTTATCTCAGGCAAAACTTCGACCCTAGTTATGTTAGGCAGAGAGCCGATGAGAGTTAGATTGATGTCTCGCCTTTCTTTTGAATAAAAATTATTAATAATGTAATCCTTAACATAGACAACCTCTGAACCACTATACAAAATAACCTGTAAAGAAGCTTCTCGAAAACTATAGGCAGTGCGATTAGTAATATTAAAACTTAAACTATTAACCGGCAAACGATCACTGAGCGATGACTCATTAGCACCAACAAACTTTTTATCTAAGACCAAGAAAGACAAGCGGTCGTTTTTATAATCAGCCCAGCTACTTATTTTATGATAATCTATGCGACTCCAACGGAAGTTAGTAACAATCAGCTGCACCGAGTCAGGCTGAGTCGGCAAGTCATCAATAACGCTAGTCAAATATTTTTCATCATTAGGCAGAATATAACTAGTACTTGTACCCATAGGTTCACCGTCAACTAGAAAATAATAATCAAAAATAGACCAGTTGCTCTTGTTAGCACTTGCTAACTTGCCAATCAAGCTATAACTATTACGGCCAAGGTCAACTGACTGAATAAAGCCGTAAGACAAGGCGGACAAAAGTTTGCGCTGCTCTACAGCTCGAGGATTGTCACTAATAATACTTTCATTGAGGCGATCAGTCTTAGAGCCAACTAGCAGGTAGTAGCCAAAGTAATAAAGAGAATAGACCCAAAGCACAGTAGCTAAAATGGTCAAAAACCAAACAGCGATTAGAAAAAAATTACGGCGATGCTTCATGTACCAAACGCCAAAAGTTAAGCCGCGAGTACTAAGACCCTCGACATCCGTAAAATTATTTAATTTTTTTTCTAATTCAGTTGCTGCACTGTCGCTGCTAGCCTTTGAATTATCAATTGATTTAACCATAAAATCGACTATTTGGCTCGTTCACTAAAATTAAAGACTGGACCAGCAACAATTAAATTCCTGCCCTGATGAAACTGCACACTAAGTAGCAGCTTCAGGCCAGACAGAGACTGCTCCATAGCATAACTCTTGGCTGGATTTTGAGGATCAGGGAAATTAATTGTACTTAATTTATCACCAGCCGATACAACATAATACTTGTTAACTAAGCTATTAACAAAACTCCAATCAGTAAAGCTACTTTCTTCGCCGGATCTTTCTTTGACAATCAAAGATTTGACGCCCTCCAAATCAGCAAATAACTCATTAAATTCTTGATGATTTTCTTTAACCAAACCTAGCTTAACAAAGGCAGTAAAAACCATTTTGGCGTTAGCCAGCAACTCATTAACTAGACTTAGATTAGGCTCGATGTAATTATACTTAATTAATTCCTGACCACCAAGACCTTTATCTTGCTGATAGAAATAGCGCCACTGATCATAAGGTAAATTAGAATTAATCATAGAACCAAGAGCAGTAGAAAGAACAACGTTAGACCACTCATCAGTTGCGGTATAGTTAAAATTATTAATTTTACGAGTATTTAAAAATTGACGAGCAACATGGAGATTAGACCAAAAGAAACTCTGATTCCAAGCCCTAGCATCAAAATTATCAAAATGACGACGTAGAACAGGAGTCTGATTGAAATAATTCTTAAATCTAGTGTTGCGAGCAAAATAGTTACCGTTGATAGCTTCATTAAAGATAGGATTAATAATATCCAAGCCCAGACCACGACAACGGAAAGACACCTTGCTGTTTAATTCACAAACAGTTCTATCTAAATTTTTATCAATTTTTTTGTTGTCATCAAGGTAAGGACCAGCTTTAGCAAAAGTCAGCTGATCATAAATATATTGAGTCGGCCAATAGTCCTCTTGAACCAGACGTAGACCAGACTTAACTCGACCGAGAGCAGTACTGCGATCAAGACCACCTTTAGCCACATCAAAAGACTTGCTGGCAATATCTAACTGTAAAGCCTCTAGGTCTCGGTCTCGATTAGGATTATTATTAGCAAAGACTTGCTCAATAGTCAGACCTGACTGACTCCCCTCTTTTTTTTCTTCAGTACGACCAAATAGCTTAGTAAAGGACTCCTCGTAATCAAGATAGGTTAATTCACTGCGCAAGCCAGAGAAATAACTATAGACTTTGTAAATCTTAGCCCACTGATTTTTAAGGTCTTGATTGACCTGCAGGTCACGAGCAATGAGATTGGCAGCAGCTTGGTTGATTAGCCAATCACTCTTATCAAGTAAGCAGTCAGGACAATCTGGAGACTGATAGTAGAGTGGAAAAAGGTTTTTTGACCATTCGAGCGCTAGATAAAAATTACTCAAACGATAATTTTTATCATAAGCAGAAGGCAAGACGAAGTCACGATAGTTACGACGATAAAGCATGACTGGAGAAATCACTGATTTCTCAGCCGTGCGAGCTTTAGCTATCAAAGCTAGCTCTTTACTAACATCGAGACTCAAATGAGCAGGGACAGTAAAGCGATACTTAGCCGCTTCACGAGAAGTGAATTGCTGCTTAAACCATTCCTTGCCGGTAACAGATTCTTTGCTATCAGGAATGATTTGATTTGGCTTAACTTTGAGCAACTCAAGAGCAACAGCGAAATAAGCAGCTTCCAGACGCATAGCTTCAAGTACCGTATCATTAACCAAGCCGAGCTTAGCGTAGCGATCAAGGTAGCGACGATTAGCGATGTCGAACATGGCTTTGTTAAACTGCCAAGATTCTTCATAAAAAATTTCAGTTTCAAGTTGCTTAAAAATGCTTTTAAGTGTGTTCTGATAGTAATAAAAAAGAAAATCATTAGTCACCAAAAATGGTAGATTCTTTTTATTCAAGAGGTTGTAAACAGAAAAGAAATCATTAGCCTCTTTAGCAAAAGGATTATCAATGACCACGAAACCGTTAGTATTAATCTTGTTTAGTTGCTCAGAATTAAGAGCTATTTCACGATTTAAGGAATAGTAATTAGCAGTTTTTTCTTTGATGTTGGTAGGCAAATCAACCCCCTTGGCCTTAATCTCAGTGGACAATGCTGGGGAAAAATAAAAATCACCAAAAGCCAGAGATTCGTTTTTACTCGGACTGACGGAAGGAAGCTCGTTAGACTGACTCAGCTTACCAGCCAAACCACCAATAGAAGAGCTCGTGTTGTTAGGCAAGATAGTTTTGTTGCCTAAATCAGGAGAACGCAGGAATTTGCTCCATAGCCAAAAAAACAAAAAGACAGTCACAATTAGACTGACAATACTAATCAGCCAAGGGGCTAATTTGTGCCAATCAAGACGAGCTAGACCAGGCTTGGTGGAGTTAAATAGGAATTGATTATCATCCTCAGGCTTCATAGTTTACAACAAGATTTTAGCTGAAAAGTTAAAAGGAAAAAGTAAAAAGATAGAATTATTGATCTTTTTACTCCTGCCTGCCAGCAGGCAAGGTTTTAGATTTTACTTTTGACTTATTTTGTATTTGTTTGTAGGTATATAATACCATTTTTTGACAACTAAGCCAAGGATTAAAACTTGTAATTTACTAGACAATTTGTTAATCTATGATTATAAACAAGCTTAATCATTAGCTCTACACTGTTTACTAAAGAAACTTTTAAATTACACTATGGCAGATAAAAATAAAGCAAATAGCGATTACGGCGCAGAATCCATTACCGTACTTGAGGGCCTTGATCCAGTCCGTAAGCGTCCTGGTATGTACATTGGCTCCACTTCAGCAGCTGGCTTACACCACTTGATTTGGGAAATTGTTGACAACAGCATCGACGAAGCCATGGCGGGACACGCCAATGAAATTAAAGTAGAATTGCTACCAGAGGGCTTTGTGCGCGTCACTGATAATGGCCGTGGTATTCCTGTTGATATTCACAAAGGCACTGGTCTCTCCGCTCTCGAAACTGTCATGACCAAGCTCCACGCTGGTGGTAAATTTGGTGGCGGTGGCTACAAAGTCTCGGGCGGTCTGCACGGTGTAGGTATTAGCGTCGTCAACGCTCTCAGTGAGACGGTTATTGCTGAGGTTTCTCGCGATGGTAAATTGTGGCGTCAAGAATTTGAACGTGGCAAACCAATCACTAAGATTAAAGAAATTGGCAAGAGCAAGCATAACGGCACAGTGATTTCCTTTAAGGCCGATCACCAGATTTTTGAAACTTTGGAATATGATTGGGGTAAGATCCTAGACCGTTTGCGACAGCAGGCTTATTTAACCAAAGGCATTAAGATGATCATTATTGACACTCGCCCTGGTCACAAGCAGAAGCACTTCCAGTTTTATTTTGATGGTGGTATCAAGACCTACATCAAAGCTCTTAACCGTAATAACAACGTCAAAAATGAAACTATTTTTTATGTTGATAAGGACATCAATGATTGCAAAGTCGAGGTAGCTATTCAGTACAATGACGGCTACAACGAAACCATCCTGTCTTTTGCTAATAACATCATTAACCCTGAAGGCGGTACTCATACGGCTGGCTTTCGCAGTGCTCTGACTCGAACTTTGAACAGCTACGCTCGCGCCAAGAACTTACTCAAAGAAAAAGACGAAAACCTCACTGGCGACGATACTCGCGAAGGCTTAACAGCTATCGTCAGTGTTAAGCTACCTGATCCGCAGTTTGAAGGTCAGACTAAGGGTAAGCTTGGTAACGCCGACATGAAGAACTATGTCGATCAGGTCTTAGCTGAGGCTCTTAGTAATTACCTCGAAGAACACCCTAAGGAAGCGGCAGCCATTGTCGATAAGTGTGCTTTGACTGCCCAAGCTCGTCTGGCTGCCCGCACCGCTCGTAACTCAATCCTGCGTAAAAGTGCTCTTGAAGGCATGACCTTGCCTGGCAAGCTAGCTGACTGCTCTAGTCGTAAAGCTGAAGAATGTGAACTATATATTGTAGAGGGAGACAGCGCCGGCGGCAGCGCGAAGCAAGGTCGCGACCGTAAATTCCAAGCCATCCTCCCCTTGCGTGGTAAGATTCTAAACGTGGAACGCTCACGACTTGATAAGATGCTTGCTAATAACGAAATCAAGAACTTGGTTATTGCTATGGGTATGAATATCGGTGATCAGCTGGCTATTGATAAGCTGCGCTATCACAAGATCATCATCATGACCGACGCCGACGTCGATGGTGCTCACATCCGTACACTATTATTAACTCTCTTCTACCGTCACTTTACCGATTTGATTACTGCTGGACATCTCTTCATCGCTCAACCACCATTGTATCAAATCAAGAAGAACAAAGACGTCCGCTATGCTTACTCTGATGAAGAGAAAAACTCTGTTATCAAGGAGTTTGGCGGTGTAGTAGTCGAGCAGAGCGAAGAAGATGGTGAAGAAGAGCCAGAAGAAGTTGGTGACGACAAGAAAGCAGCTAAGAATCCGAAGGTTATTATCCAGCGCTACAAGGGTCTCGGTGAAATGAACCCGGAACAGCTCTGGGAAACTACCATGAATCCAGCTCAGCGCGTCATGAAGCGTGTTGACATTGACGATGTCGCCAAAGCTAATGAAACCTTTGAGATGCTCATGGGCAGCGAAGTTGCCCCTCGTAAGCATTTTATTCAGACTAGAGCGAAGACGGTGAAGAATTTGGACATATAGCTATACAGAACACATAACGCATTACAAAAACGACTAGCTCTAAGCTAGTCGTTTTCTTTGTTACATTTTTCATGTTATGTGTTACATGATTTTAAACCAATCTCTCTTACCCATCTGAACCAGATCACCACTTTTAACCGGAGCGTCAAAGTTATCAATTTTAGCATCATTGATACTGACAGCACCTTGAGTTACTAGGCGCTTGATGTCGGATTTGGATTTGGCCTCGCCGAAGTAATTGACGGCAGCTTCTAGAACTGTGGCACCACCCACCTCTTTGATGTTAGTTGGGACACCCCGTTCTTGAACGGTAGCGCGGAAGTATTCGCGAGCTTCTTCAGCTGCTGTAGCGTTGTGGAAAGTAGTGACTAATTCTTTAGCTAGATCAAGCTTGTATTCCATTGGGTTAGCACCAGAAGCTAGCTTGGCTTTGATCTCTGCTACTTCAGCCATTGGGCGCTTGGTGCAGATTTCAAAGGTTGGAGCGATGAAGCTATCAGGCCAAGACATGATCTGGCCGAACATTTCTTTTGGTTCAGCATTCAAGAAGACGGCGTTGCCGTCGGTCTTGCCCATTTTCACGCCTTGATCATCAGCAAGAAGCTTCATAGTGACGACAAACTTTTCTTTGTTCTTGAGAGCCTTCATGAGATCGCGGCCACACATCATGTTGAACATCTGGTCATTACCGCCGACTTCCACATCGACATCAAGCATGACGCTATCATAGGCCTGAGCTAGAGGATAGAGGAATTCATGGAGATAAATTGGCTTATCTTCTTTGACACGAACCTTGAACATGTCGCGCATCATCATTTGGCCGACGGTGAAGTTGGCTGAGAGTCTAATGAGGTCAGCAAAATTTAGCTTGTCCTGCCACTCACTATTGTAGCGTGGCTCGACTTTGTTAGAACCAGCGAAGTCTAAGTATGAGCCGGCTTGAGTTTGGTAGTTAGCGGCGTTAGCAAGCACCTCTTCGCGAGTTAATTGCTTACGAGCCGCCTTCTTGTCAGTCGGATCGCCGATCATGCCGGTGAAGTCGCCGATAAGGAAGATGACTTCGTGACCGAGAGCTTGAAACTGAGCTAATTTATTGATTTGGACAGCGTGACCGATATGGAGAGAATTACCACTGGGGTCAAAGCCAGCATAAATACGCAAGCGACGGCCACTGGCTAATTCCTTAGCTAGCAAATCAGCTGAAGGGTAGATTTTCTCTACACCTCTGCTTAATAATTCGTTAATTTGTTCAGGATTAGTATTAGTAGTCATATCTTATTATTCTAAGCATAAATAGTTACTTTGTCCAATTACTTAAAAATATTTCTTAATTTTAGTCAAAAAAACAGCCTTTAGCTGCTTTTTTATTAGGTGCAGTTAATTTATTTTGTTAAGACAGTATTTTCTAAATTAGTAATTCTGCTTTCGAAGCGGTCATGAGCAACCTGATTAGAAGCTAGTTCGGTATCAACATCCTTATATCTTTTAGTAGAGCCGTCGAGAGTTGTTAATATCTGCGTAACAACATCGGTTAAATTATCCACTTTAGACTCTAGTCTACTGAAGTCATCTTTTGTGGTTAATTTATTAAACTCTTCTGGAGTTAATGTCATATGTTTAATTTAACAAAATAATAATATCATAAATAATAAAGCTAAACAATCTAGCAAATTACCAAATTAATTATTATCTTTCACCAACCATAACCTTACCATCAAGACTAGTCTTGAGCAGCTCAATTAAGGCGGGGCTATTATCAACTCGGTAATCAGTTGGCACGACCTTAGGCTCAGTACCATTAGTAATAACTAAGAAAACTGGAGCTTCGCCAGGACTAGCTAAGAGGACTTTTTTAAGGTCATCAAGCAATTCAATATTTAGATCTGGCTGCTTAATCATGATTTTAAGAAAAGATTTTGGTGCAGGGTCAGGCTTATGACTCGGCTCAGCAGAAGTTTCTGACTCTGGCTTAGCTTTGGCCTTGTAGTTTTTAAAGCTTTTCTTAGTAACTTGGGCATCGCAGGCAGCTCGAAAAGCAGTCAGTTCTTTAGCTAGACCAGCTAGACTAATGGGATGGACGATGTTGGCTAAAATTTTAGTCTCGCCATCCTTGTCAGAAAGTGTGCCATGACAAATAACCATCTGACCCTCCTGCCAGAGAGAGACAGTTTCTCGGTAGAGCTTAGGGAAGATGAGCATTTCTAGATTCTCTTGACCGTCACCAATTTTAACAAAGAGCATGGTTTCGTTTTTCTTAGTCAAAATCTTTTTGATGCCAGTAATGATGCCAGCGGTTTTTATTTCAACCTCTTGCTTAATGTCTTTGATTTTACTGAGCGAAGAAATGAAAGGAGAGATGGCTTTGCGGTAGCTAGTGAAAGGGTGTTCGCTAACATAGAGGCCAAGCAGGTCTTTTTCCCAATTTAATTTTATTAGATTATCAACAGGCGGAGCGGGAATTTGCTTGAGCTTAGGCCTGAGCGCCAGTTCGCCGACACCGAAGAGACTGACCTGATTAGTGTTAACTGGCCTAGTCACCTCTTTGTGAAAAGTAAGATAATTTTCCAGGTTGGCAAGCATTTGACCACGTTCGCCAAAGAGCTCAAGAGCACCACACTTAATCAGACTCTCAAGTGACTTTTTGTTAAGGTCTTTATCCGGTAAGCGAGACAAGAAATCGCTAATGTCTTGGTAGGGGCCGTTTTTCTTGCGTTCACTGATAATAACTTCAGCGATGTGAGCGCCGACGTTTTTAATAGCCTTAATACCAAAACGAATAGTGCTAATAACCTCATCTGGTCGAGCTTGTTCACCAGTCGCCGTACCGCTAGTAACTACAGTAAATGTTTCAAAGGACTGGTTAATGTCTGGCGGCAAGACGGTCAGGCCCATATTGCGACACTCTTCGATTTCGATGGTGACGCGGTCAGTATCACCTTGATCACTAGTGAGTAAGGCAGCCATGAATTCAGCTGGCCAAAGTGCCTTGAGATAGGCTGTTTGGTAGGCTACCATAGCGTAACAAGCCGCATGACTGCGGTTAAAGCCATAGCCAGCAAAAGGCTCAATGAAGGAGAAGATGGTACTCGCCAGATCTGCACTAATAGAATTAGCTACACAGCCATCGACGAATTTTTGCTTTTGCTCTTCTAATAATTTAACAATTTTCTTACCCATGGCCTTACGCAAGACGTCTGCTTGGCCCATAGTAAAGCCAGCCAAGTCGCGTGCCATTTGCATGACCTGCTCTTGATAAATAGCCACGCCGTAGGTTTTGCGTAAGATTGGTTCAAGCTTAGGATGGAGATACTCGAGCTTTTTGCGACCATGCTTACCATTAATGTAGTCCGGAATCCACTCCATTGGACCAGGTCGATAGAGAGCGACCATAGCAATGATGTCCTCTAGTTCAGTTGGCTTCAGTTCGCGTAAGTAGCGCTTCATGCCCGAAGATTCAAATTGGAAGACACCGGTAGTTTCTCCCAATTGAAAGAGCTCGAAGGCACGTTTGCTGTTTAGATCGATATTATCAATGTCAATATCAAGACCACGTGTACTTTTAATGAGCTTGATGGCTGATTCGATAATAGTTAAGTTCTTAAGACCAAGGAAGTCCATTTTAAGAAGACCGAGGTCTTCAGTTGGATGCAAAGAATATTGACTAACTAGACTCTTGTCATCACCAGAGGCGTATTGCACTGGGACATTATCAGTTAAAGGATCCTTGGTAATCAAAATACCACAAGCGTGAATTGAAGTGTGACGAGCGACACCTTCGAGCTTCAGAGCCATATCAATAATCACCTTGGCATCAGGCTCCTTAAGCATGTCTTTGAACTCTGGAATAGTGTCAATGGTCTTCGACAGACTAGTTAACATCGGGATAGTCTTGGAGATTTTATCGCAGTAGTCATAAGGGTAGCTCAACACACGACCGACATCACGCACAGCGGCGCGGGCAGCCATAGTTCCAAAGGTAATGATTTGAGCGACGTGATCATGACCGTATTTTTGCTGAACGTATTCAATGACGCGACCACGACCAGTATCAGCAAAGTCAGTATCGATATCCGGCATGGAGATACGCTCAGGGTTTAAGAAACGCTCAAAGAGCAATTCATACTTAATCGGACAAAGATTGGTAATACCAATGAGATAGCAAACCAATGAGCCAGCAGCACTACCACGGCCCGGACCTACGACGATTTTATTATCCTTAGCCCAGTTGATAAAGTCGGCAACGATTAAGAAGTAAGCCGGCCAACCCATCTTGGTGACAACTGATAACTCGTAGTCAAGACGCTCACGATAGACAACTTCAATCTCGTCATAAGTCTTGCCGTAACGTTTAAGCAAACCTTCCAGACAAAGCTGACGTAGATAGCTATTACCATCGTGACCTTCAGGCACTGGGAAAGCTGGCAATTGAATCTTGCCTAATTCAATTTCGACATTACAAGACTCAGCAAGTAAGACTGTATTATCAATCGCCTCAGGAACATGAGCAAAAGCAGCACGCATCTCCTCTTCACTGCGCAAAGAGTAGTCCCCATCAAGCATAGACATGCGATTAGGCTCGTTCTTTTTGGATTTACTTTGAATACAGAGCAAGATATCTTGAGCTTCGGCGTCATCGCGAGAAGCGTAGTGTGAGTCATTAGTGGCGATTAAAGGAATACCTAGCTCGCGACTAAATTTAATCAACTCTTTGTTAACTAAGTCCTGTTCTGGTAAATTTTGGTGATCTTGTAGCTCTAGGTAAAAGTTACCCTCACCAAACAAATTATAGTAAGCCAAAATCTTGGCACGAGCCTGATCAAGATGACCACGCAAAATTAACTGCGGAATCTCACCACCTAGACAAGAGCTCGTAGCAATAAGTCCTTCGTGATATTTAGTCAGCACTTCCCAATCGATACGTGGCTTATAATAATAACCCTCTAGATGACCAATGGAAGTTAGTTTTAAGAGATTTTTGTAGCCTTGATTAGTCTTAGCAAGCAAGAGCAAATGAAAACTAGTCTTCTCACCTTTGACATAGTTTTTTTCGAGACGAGAAACTGGGGCTAAATAGCTTTCCATGCCGATAATTGGCTTAATACCTGCCTTTGTACACTTTTGATAGAATTCGATAGCACCGTACATCGAACCATGATCCGTCAGAGCAATAGCAGGAGCGTTAGCATTTTTAGCATGATTAACCAAAGCATCAATCTGTGAGAGGCCGTCGAGGAGCGAGTAATGACTATGGACGTGGAGATGAACGAAAGGCATGAGGAGTTTATTTAAAAATGCTCAAGATAAATAAAGAGTTTGAGGATGTTAAAAATTAAAGGAAAAAGTCAAAAGTAAAAAGGAAAAAGATCGTTTTAAAATACCTTGCTAGAATTTTTGATCTTTTTACTTTTTAGATTTTACTTTTTAGCTTATTGAGTTCTTCTCGAGCGACAGTCCGATCATCCCAAGGCTCTTTGACGCCCTTAGCCAGACAAATCGCCTGTTCGCTGCCTTTGCCAGTAATCAGAACTACGTCACCAGAGCCAGCTAAGGCAAAGGCCTTAGCAATAGCAGCACGGCGGTCCATGATTTTAAAGAGATTAACATCTTCTTCTTTGCCAGATTTTTCAGCACCGAGACTAACTTGGTCGATGATTAATTGCGGATCATCATCGTAAGGATCTTCGTTGGTAACAATGACAATATCAGCAGATGATCCAGCGATCTTACCAAGGATAGCTCGTCTAGAAGTATCGCGACCACCACCAGTACTACCAAGAACGTGAATAATTTTTTGATGAGGAATTAATTTGACAGTGTCATAGAGCTTTTCAACAGCATTAGGCTCAAAGGCATAATCAACCATAACCATGAAGTCCTGACCAGCGGCAATTTTTTCGAGTCGTCCTGGGATACCAGTCACACCCTCAAGACCAACTTTGATCTGCGACCAAGACAAGCCATGAGCAAGACCGACGCTGATAGCATTGTAGGCATTATGAATATTGAAGCCACCAAGAATTTGTAAATTAATAGCCGTCTCAACTTGGTTGTGCTTAACTACAAAATCTGTGCCAGCATTAGTAATATTAATGTCAGCAGTGGTCAAAACAGAAGACTCGGGATATTTGATAGCTGGAGCGCTATTAACATAATAGAGAATCTTGTCTTCAGACCAAAAATTCAAAAAATAATCAGCATGCTCATCATCAGCATTAGCGATAATAGTTTTTTTGATGCGGTTAAGAGAGAGCTTCTTGAGGCCAGTTTCTACTTTTTTGACTAGACGATGCTCATCGGCGTATTTAGTCTTACAGTCTTTGAGGTGAGCAAAAAGCATGCCCTTAGCTTCTTTGTAGTTCTCAAAACTACCATGAGATTCAATATGTTCAGGATAAAGACCAGTAAAG
Source organism: uncultured Gammaproteobacteria bacterium (assembly GCA_964435085.1). GTDB lineage: Bacteria > Patescibacteriota > Patescibacteriia > Patescibacteriales > Patescibacteriaceae > UBA917. Next base: position 48,871 of record CAYSXQ010000002.1, read on the forward strand.
ACAAGGGTATCGTAATTAATAAAGCGATGACGGTATTGCACGATGCCCTCACTGGTAGTTTCAACAATAGCAAACTGACAACCATTTGATACCATTTTTTTAAGCATTTTAAAGGCAAAGAAACGGCCAGGCATAGTCATCTTCTTGTCATTAAGCCAATCCTTGTCGCCATCCGAAAACATAGCGGTGGAAGTAAAACCAACCTTGAAGCCAGCTGAACGTAAAACTTTGGCAATGAGATAAGTACTAGTAGTCTTGCCGGTCGTACCGGTAACACCAATAACAATCAAGCGCTGACTAGGAGCGCCGTAGAGCATATTACCCAACCAAGCCAACAAGAAATGATAAACCGGCCAGAGCAAGTTCCAAGCGTGACGAGGAATAATTTTTTTAATTTTGCGGAGTAGTTTATCGAACATTAGTTTAAGTCAAAAGTAAAATCTAAAAAGGAAAAAGATCGCAAATTACTGTCTTTTTACTTTTTAGATTTTACTTTTTAGATAATCTTGGCTTTATTTTATTGGTAAATCTCAATAATCCCCTCAAGATACCATAAAGTTTATAATACCCTGCCTGCCAAACTAAATCAAATGTACCAAGGTAAGCCAAATTTTGACCAGCAAAGCCATCTTTGAATTTAGTGACACCGGGCCATTTAAGCTTATCAACGCCGTAGAAGTCATAGATCTTGTAGCCGGCAGCTTGAGCATCGCAAATAGCTTGCCATTGCAAGAGGTGTGGTGCCATAAGATGACGACCATCGTTACTTGAGGCGCCATGAACGTAAGTAGCGGTACTGGCAAATTCTGAGACTAAGATGCCAGCTAGAATTGATTGTTCGTGCCTTGCCAAATACAGCTTCATACCACTAACTTTAAGCATGGCCTGATAATAAGCTTTGCTGTGCAAGCGGAAACCATCTCGAGTACCAGTAGCTTGGAGCAAGTCCCACCAAGAACTGAAGTCCTCGGCAGTAGCAATAAATACTTCAACGCCTTTTTTTTGAGCAAGACGAATATTATAGCGCGTCTTAGAATGCATGTTAGCTAGCAAGTCTTTTTCGCTCTGACTAAGATCAAGAATTGAGGTCTGCTCCGGCTCTAAGCTGATAGTTTTGTGAATCTCTTTGGCCTGAGTTATCTTTTTCCATTCTTCATGGCCGTCTTGACCATCAGTGACAGGCGGTTCAAAACGTAAAAAGGCAATTTTTTCTTGACGAGCAACTTTCTTTAATTCCTCAGTGAGATAATTCCAGACAATTGAAGATTGAACAACTGGACCTCTTGGAGCGAAATAATAATTAATAGCTAGTGGTAAAGATTTTTTAATCAAAGTGACTACTCCTAATAATTTATCAGCGTCAAAAATACCGAGACGCTTAATCTCATGCCCTTGAGCCTGTTGAAATTCACCCCAAGACCAAGACTGCAAAAAATCACCGCCACTTGCGGCCACGAACTCGTCTAAGACTTTTTGATTAGTTATTTCTGTAAGTTTCATAGACTAATTTCAAATTTTAAATTTAATACCACAAGGGCACTCGGAATTTCAAAACAATTTTTAATGTTTAAATGTCTGAATGTTGAATATGGCTTTAAAATTAAAAATTGGATAATTTGAAATTGTTTTTAAATTTGAAATTTTAAATTAATTATTTAGCTAGCAACTTCAAAGCCTCCCTCACCCTATCCCCACTACCACTCACCTCTTTGCCGACCTGATCCAGAGCCTGCCTAGCGCTAGCCAGCGAATAACCAAGCCCAACTAAGGCGTCGATCTCGTCCGCACTAGCAGCAGAAAGCGAAGAGCCAAAGCTAAGATTTTTGAATTTTGACTTAAGCTCGACAACAATCTTCTCCGCCATCTTCTTACCGATGCCACTGACTTTAGTTAATAACTCAGGCTCACCCAAGCTAATGGCCTGCCCCAGACTGTCGATATCTGTTGAAGACAAGATATTTAAGGCTGACTTAGGACCAATGCCGGAGACGCCCAGTAGCATCTCAAAAAAATCCAAGGTCTCAAGGTCAGTAAAACCAAAGAGAGCTTGACCATCTTCCTTAACCTGATGATAAAGAAAAAGACGCACTGTGTCACCAATCATTAAGCCAGCAGAAACAAAGCCGGTGATAAAAACCTTATAACCAACGCCACTTTCTAAGACAACTATGACGCTGTCGTTTTTTTTGATCAGGATCGTTCCTTGGATGTAGGCGAACATAAGTTAATTTAAAATTTCAAATTCAAAATTTAAAAACAATTTTTAATGATTAAATGTTTTAATTTTTAAACCTTTTTGAAATTTGGATTTGTAACATTTGGTATTGTTTTGAAATTTTAAATTTTAAATTATTTTATTCCCCTTAAGACAGCGACGCGGTCTTTGATTGGTGGATGCGTCATCATCAGTTTAGCCAAGAAACCTGGCTCGTCGCGATCAGATTTGAAGGGCGAAGAAATATAAAGATGAGCAGTGGCGCGATTAGCCACTTCTAGAGCTTCGTCGTCGGCGCTGATTTTTTCTAGAGCACTAGCAAGACCCTCTGGATTACGGGTCAGTAGAGCACCGGAGGCATCGGCTAAGAATTCACGTTTGCGAGAGATGGCAAATTGCATGAGGTAGGCAAAGATTGGCGCTAGGATAGAGAGAACGATGGCAACAATCATAATAATTAGACCAAGCTGACCTTTATTATCCTCATCATCGCGACGACTAAAGAAAGCCCAATGACGGAACCAATCAGCCAGCAAGACAACTATGCCAACCAAAACAGTGGTAACAGTAGCGAGCAGCATGTCGTTATTGCCGATGTGAGCCAGCTCGTGAGCAATAACACCTTCTAATTCAGCTTTGGATAACTTGGAAATCAGACCAGAACTAAGCGCGATGACGGCATGCTCAGGATTTCTACCAGTAGCAAAGGCATTGGGAGCAGTATCATCAATGATATAAATCTTTGGCACTGGTAAGCCGGCAGTGATGCAGAGATTTTCGACAAGATTGTAGATTTCTCGACCCTGTTCGCGAGTCACTTCGACAGCACCGCTCATAGCCAGCACCATCTTGTCACTATACCAATAGCTGATAAAAGACCAGATAATACTGCCAGCAACAGCGACATAGAGAATGAGTGAATTATTCATGGCCTCGCTAAAGATATAGCCAATAATCATGACTAGCACAAAAAAACCACTGAGCAAGAACCAGGTTTTGTGACGATTAGAATCAGCGTGTGTATAAAGAGTGGGCATAAATTTAACTAAGGATTTAATTAAAACTCCGCAGGGCGGCGCCTAGAACTAAGCCAGAATAACAGAACTAGAGTAACGGCGGTGACTGACAGGGACAACTTGATGTTTCTCAGAAAGAAGCTCTTAGCTAGATCAAGCCAATTAGGCTCCTCGATCAAACCTTTAGGCAAATTAAAAGTCACACTAGAGCTCTCGCCAACAAATAGTTCAAAGGGATTTTCAAAGACAAAGGAAGCTGTTTCTAATTGATCATCAATCAATTTAGCTCGACACTTAAGGCTTTTAGTAGGAGGACCATAAAAACATTGCAATTGATCACTATCAACTACCACCTTCTTGGCTAAGTTAATAGTCACCTGACTACGTTTGATTTTGATTGGCCAACTATTACCTGTAAAAATCCAGTAAAACAAATCCTGATCAAGACCATAATTAATTAGACCACTAGCCAGATAATTGAGGTGGAAAGTTACCAAGCCAGAGAAAAATCTCTGCTTGTCACTTAACTCGAGACTGAGATGGTCAGCCTCGGTAGAGGCTTTGAAGTTAAGAATCTTGCCCTTAGAGTCAGCAACGCTAAGCTTATCAATAGTTAGGAAAAAATCATGATCCTGATAAGAATATCGTGTAGGAATAAAAAGATTAACTGTTGCAACCTTAGCGTCTTCAAAATTATAAACAATGGTCTCACTGACTTGCAATTGACCATTATTACTAAGATTCGCTACCACCTGTAGATCATCGATTTTGGCAGCAGAAAGCGAGCTTGCCGAAAGCAAGAAGACTAAAATTAAACTAAGTAAAAATTGTAAGGGCCGATAAACAGCCATACGAATAGTTTAAACTAAAAAGTAACTTGGACGTTCTCGCGCTCTTCTTGCTTATCGATTTCAAAAAATTTGTAATCAGCAAAGCCGAGCATCTTACCAAAGAGACTGGTTGGGAAGACCTGCAAAGAAGTGTTGAAGTCACGGACATTGCCATTGTAAAAGCGACGAGCGGCTTGCATTTTGTTTTCGGTGTCAGATAGCTCTCTTTGTAATTCTAAGAAGTTTTGATTAGCCTTGAGGTCAGGGTAGTTTTCGCTCAGAGCAAAGATGCTCTTCAAAGTGCCGGACAAGGTATTCTCAGCAGCTTGTTGCTCAGCAAGATCACCGGACTTTTGAGCAGCCATGGCGCTGTTACGAGCTTCGACGACTTTGGCTAAAGTCCCCTCTTCGTGAGCGGCGTAGCCTTTGACAGTAGAGACGAGGTTAGGAATCAAATCATAACGACGCTTAGCTTGAACATCAATGTCACTGAAAGCTTCGTCGACACGGTTTTTGCCGCGGATAAGACCGTTGTACATGCCAATTGCAACTAGAGCCAAGACGATGACAATAGCTAATAAAATCCAGATGATAGTCATAGGTTTATTGTTTAGTTAATAAAATATTTTAACCGATAATGCCAGTTTTCTTAATTAAAACATAGGCAACACCAACTAAAATTAAAATCACAATAAGATTAAACATAATTTTTACACTTTAATTATTTTTAATTCGATATTTTGATTAGCGATACTGACTTGGGCGGTAGCAAGAGCTTCTGTATCCAGAGACTGAGAGTGCCAGCTATTACTTATAGTATCTGCTTGCAGCTCAAGAAAAAGAGCTTGATCAATTTTACTAAATAAATCGCCAGAAGATTGGTAATAGACAGTAATTTGATCACCTATAGTCAATCCAGCTTCTTTGCGCATCGAATTGACAGCTCTTACTAATTCGCGTTTAGCACCTAACACTTCTAACTGCTCAGTCATAACGGTGTCTAGCTCAACAGCTAGAGCGCCCTCACCGACTTGGCACTTTACTTGTAAGACATTGAGCTCTTCTTGAACGAGCAACAAACATTCAGCTGTCAGCGAGCAGTTAAGCACAGTAGCGCTCGCTAGAGGCTGCCTAATCTTAATACCAACTTTGTCGCGAGCAGACAGACCTAGCTCAACAACTTGGCGAACCAATTCCATGTCACTAAGAGACTGTTCATCGATACTGCCGGCGCTTGGCCAAGCTTGGAGATGGACAGATTGCTGAGAGTCAACGAAGTTATGACCAGAGAGTTTCTGCCAGAGAGTTTCTGCAAGGAAAGGCGCAAAAGGTGCGAGCACTTTAGCGAGAGTTTTGAGAGCATAGCCAGTCATAGCAACAGCCTCAGCTCTACCTTCGTCCTTGAAACGATCGCGACTGCGACGGAGATACCAAGTTGAGAAGTCATCAATAAACTTAGTGATTGGACGGACAGCGCGTGGTAGATCGTAAGCAAGCATCGCCTGCTCTACTTCAGCAAGAAGCTGATTGAGACGAGCAAAGAGCCACTTATCTAAGACATTACTTGTGACAGGAGCTTCGTCAGTGATAGGGCCAGCAGCATAAGTCTCGTAGAATTTATAAAGATTCCAGAGTAACATAATATTCTTGCGCAAACTTTCTTCGACGCCTTTAGCGCTAAAGCTGAGGTTTTCAGCTTGCATCACTGGAGATGATAGAAGATACATACGTAGCGCGTCAGCGCCGTAGTGACCGAGCACTTCATTAGGATCAGGATAGTTCTTGAGCTTCTTCGACATCTTCTTGCCGTCTTCAGCAAGGACGATGCCATTAACGATGACGTTTTCGAAGGCGTGCTTGCCAAATAAGCCGTTGGCAATGATGTGCAGGTAATAAAACCAGGTGCGAGTTTGGTCTTGGCCTTCAGCGATGAATTTAGCTGGGAAATTAGCTTCAAACTTGTCTTTATTCTCAAAGGGATAATGAAGCTCTCCATAAGGCATGGAGCCGGATTCGAACCAACAATCTAGTACGTCAGGAATGCGCTTCATTGACGCACTGCAAGAACAGGCAAACTCGATCGGGTCGAGTGCGTCTTTGTGCAGGTCAGTGATCTTGTGACCGCTCGCCTCTTCAAGCTCAGCAATTGAGCCGAAGACTCGAAGATTAGGACAAGCAGAACACTTCCAAATCGGCAAGCAAGAAGCCCAGAAACGCTGACGAGAAATGGACCAGTCGCGAGCACCGCTGAGCCACTGACCGAAGCGGCCTTCCTTGATGTGTTCTGGTGACCAATTGATGTCCTTGGCGGTTTCGAGGGCAGTGGGCTTGATATCAGTCACTTTAACAAACCAAGAGCCGGTGGCGTAGTTAATCAAAGGCGTATCACAACGCCAACAATGCGGATAGCTATGTTCATATTTAGCTTTAGAGAAAAGTAGATTGTTGTGAGCGAGGTATTTAATGATAGCAACGTCAGTTGAAGTGTGGTCATCAATGGGCTTGACGGAGAGGCCAGCAAAGTCCCCTGCTTCGACTTTGATGATGCCGTCCATGCCGAGATGCTGAATGAAAGGCAGGTCATTGGCTTTGCCGAGATTCAAGTCATCTTCACCGAAGGCAGGAGCAATATGAACAACACCAGTACCGTCTTCAGTAGTAACAAAGTCAGCTGAATAGACTTGCCAACCGTTATTATGATTCTGCAAAGACTGGTCTTGGGAATAATAA
>CAYSXQ010000002.1:55761-68110 GCA_964435085.1 uncultured Gammaproteobacteria bacterium
ATAGACTTGCCAACCGTTATTATGATTCTGCAAAGACTGGTCTTGGGAATAATAACTAAAGAGTGGCTGGTATTTTTTGCCGACTAACTCTGAGCCTTTAAATTCTTTAGTAATGTTAAATTCTTTATCTTTGAAAACGTCAGCTAGCCTAGATTTAGCTAGGATGTACTTTTTATGATCAATAGTAGGATTTTGTATAACTACTTTCTCGCCGATATTTTTATCAAACGCTTGTAATGTAACTAAATCTGACGCACTAACTTCAACATAATCAATATCAGCTCCAACTGCCAAAGCGACGTTAGCAATCAAAGTCCAGGGCGTAGTTGTCCAAGCCAAAACAAAAGTGCCAGGCTCGTCAATTAGTTCAAATTTAGCGATAGCGGAAAGATCTTTGATGTCACGGTAGCCTTCAGAGACCTCTGATTGGCTAAGAGTGGTTTCACAACGAGGACAGACATACATGGAGCGATAGCCTTCGTAGATCAAGCCTTTATCATAAAGCTTCTTGAAGACCGACCAGACGGATTCCATATAATCAAGATCCATGGTGCGATAAGGGTTCTTCATATCCACCCAACGACCGAGACGGTTGATAGTAGTTTGCCAGTCTTCGGCGTATTCTAAGACACGCTCGCGACAGGCGGCGTTAAATTTATCGATACCGTAAGCAACGATGTCTTGTTTGGTTTTAAAACCCAGATCCTTCTCGATGATGTTTTCAATCGGTAGGCCGTGACAGTCCCAACCCCATTTGCGCTCGACACGATAGCCGCGCATAGTCCAAAATCTTGGCACAACGTCTTTGATGAGGTTCGCGACTAAGTGGCCGTAGTGTGGCGTGCCAGTAGCAAAAGGCGGACCATCGTAAAAAACATAGTCCCCACCAGGAGCATCTTTGGTAATTGATTGCTGAAAAATTTGATTAGTAGTCCAAAAATTCAAAACTTCTTCTTCCATTGCCGGAAACTGACTTTTAGCTTTAGCTTCTTCCATATAGTAGAGTTAAGTATAAAATCCCAAGAGCCTGACTCTAGCTCTGTATTTTAGGCTAAATAAGCCTAAAAGTCAAAAAGATATTGACAATACTTATATAAACTGTTATAAATGATTAGGTAATTAGGTTCTTTATTTTTTAATTTATAGAGGGGGTTAGCCATGATTGGCATCAAGACCGTTAGAATTAAGAAGAAAGTAAGACCAAGTGGTCTGAGAAAAATAAAAAAACAGTTCAATCGCAGAGCTCGTTATCAAAGAAAGAGAGAAACAGACTACGACAATAGCTATAATCCGAAAATGATTAAACGCAAGCAACACAGAAGTATCAAAAAAATTGCTTAACCGGACCTTTCCTAGGGCAGATTATCTGCCCTTTTTTATTTCCTCAAGCAGTGCTAAGCTAATATATTATGGACTTTGAATTATTTTCAAAATTTAAAGCAGCTGGCGACCAACCTCAAGCAATTGAGAAGCTTTGTCGTGGCCTAGCGCGTGGCGACGAAGAACAGACTTTACTTGGCGTGACTGGCTCAGGTAAGACTTTTACGATGGCCAATGTCATTGCGAAGGTCAATCGTCCGACACTCATTATCTCACACAACAAAACTCTGGCTGCTCAGCTCTACGGTGAATTCAAAGAATTTTTCCCTAATAATGCTGTCCACTACTTCGTCTCTTACTATGACTACTATCAGCCGGAAGCTTATATGCCTCAGACTGATACTTATATTGAAAAAGAAACACAGATCAATGAAGAGATTGATCGTTTGCGTCATGCGGCTACACAAGCTTTGATGACTCGTAATGACGTGATTATTATTGCCAGCGTCTCTTGTATTTATGGCCTAGGAGAAAAGGTTAACTATGAAAATCAAAGTCTAACTTTTAGAGTTGGCGAACGCATTAAGCGCAATGATATCTTAAGGCAATTAATTAAGATTCAATACAGTCGTGATGACGAACAGTTTAAACGCGGACAATTCAGAGTAATTGGCGAAAGACTAGACATTCACCTGACTAGTGGTGAGCAAGTCATTAGACTGGAGATGGACGGTGATGAGATTGCCAATATTTATCGCTTTGATGTCAAAGTCGGTAATCAAGCTGTCTGGGCGATGAATATGAAAAATTCCGGAGCTATCAAGCTATCACAAACTACTATCTTGCCAGCCAAGCACTTTGTGGCGCCAGAAGCACAGATCGCTTCAGCAATTACTTTGATTGAACTTGAACTTGCTGATCGTCTCAAAGAACTATTAGCTGAGGGTAAGTTAGTAGAAGCAGATCGCTTGGAACGCAAGACTAATTATGACCTTGAGATGATTCGGGCAGTTGGTTATTGCAATGGTATCGAGAACTATTCTCGATTGATGGCAGGGCGTGCTGCTGGCGAACCACCAGAGACTTTGATTGATTTCTTTCCACCTGATTATCTATTAATCGTTGATGAATCACACGTGACCTTACCGCAGATTCGTGGCATGTTTGCTGGTGATCGTAGTCGCAAGCAGACGCTAGTCGATTTCGGTTTTCGCTTGCCTTCAGCTATTGATAATCGCCCACTGAATTTCAAAGAATTTAAAACTAAAATCAACCAAGCTATTTATGTCAGTGCGACACCAGCGGCTTATGAAATCGAGCGCTCAAAGCAAGTAGTTAAACAGATTATTCGTCCAACTGGACTTCTTGATCCAATCGTGGAAGTGCGCTCATCGGAGAATCAGATCGAAGACTTGCTCGCGGAAATTAAGCTAAGAACTGCCAAGAAGCAAAGAACTCTAGCTATTACTCTAACTAAACGCATGGCTGAAGAGCTATCTAACTATCTCTCAGAGATGGGCATTAAGGTTGCTTACATTCATAGCGAGGTCAAAACCATGCAGCGTGTAGAAATTTTAACTGCGCTCAAAGACGGTGTTTATGACGTGCTAGTAGGCATTAATTTGCTCAGAGAAGGCATAGACTTGCCAGAAGTGTCTTTGGTTGCTATTTTAAACGCGGACATGTCTGGCTTTCTCAGAACTGAAACCAGTATGATTCAAACCATTGGTCGCGCGGCGCGGCACGCTGAAGGCAAGGCCATTCTCTATGGCCGCAGAATCAGTCCAGCGATGCGCACAGCGATTAGCATCACCAAGAAGCGTCGCTTACTGCAAGAGAAATATAATGAAGAACATGGCATTAAGCCAATTTCTATTAAGCCGAAAAATTTAGTTAGTTTAATTGATAATAATTAGTTCTTTTACTATCCAGAAAAAGGAGGATGCTATGAGCACTCTCAGTGTCAGCACAGAAAACAGTGTAGTCAGCGAATGGGGCTACACCTTCGAAGTTAACCCAGCGGGAGATGCAATCAGCGTATCTAAAAACCCGAATCCACAAAAATACTTGCTTGACGACCAAGTAGCTTTGATTAATCACCCTCTGTTTGCTAATGGTACCAGAGGTGCAATAAAAACTATCACACGCCTTAGTTGTAATGGTAGTAAGGACGACATTTTGATGATTGAATCTAAGAACGGCGTCTCTATAAGAGCCAGCTTAAATCAAGTCACCAAAAACTAAATTGACCGCCAACAACTGTTGGCGGTTTTTATTTATTGTCATTCTCTGTGGCTTTCAGGCATGACATAATTTTTGTAATTTGAAAATTAAAAACCGTGGATCCCCGCATTCGCGAGGATGACGAAATGTTTGAGACTTGGAAATTAATTAATTGTGATTTGTTTTGAAATTTTAAATTTGACATTGGAAATTAAAAAGCTAGCCACAAACAAAAAGACCCTTCTACAAAGAGAGAGGTCTTTTTGCAAGCAAAGCTAGAATCTTAGCGTGTTTACCATTGCTTCTTTTCTTCTAATTTACCGATCTTACGCAAATATTCTTTTTTAGAACGTAGTTCTAAGCCGATTAGAGCGCTTGTTTTGATTTGAATTTTATTCTTGTCTTTTTTCTGATAACGGTTCTTACGGGCTTCCATTAACTTACCGCTTTGCTGTAAACGACGATTAAAACGACGCAAAAAAGCTTCGAAACTTTCGCCTTTCTTTCTCTTAAATTGTACCATATGCCACCAACCTTTCTAGATGATTATTGTTTGGATAATTTAGCTAATATTAAGTCTTTTGTCAAGTTCGTGTAAAATCTTGCGGACATCGATGGTTTCTTGGACGCCTGATTCCATGTCCCGCAGCAAAATAGTCTCGTCGATTAATTCTTTTTGACCTAAAATTAAAGCATATTTAGCTTTAACACGCTCAGCCTCTTCAAGCTGGAGCTTGAGACTATCCTGAATGAAAAATTCACGCACACGGAAGCCGGCTCGGCGTAATTCTTCAAAGAGCAACATACACTTCATCTTGGCATTTTCGGATAACTGAGCCATGAAAATGTCCGCTTCTTCGTCGCAAGCCACGGCAATATTCTTGCTACGGATACGTGAAATAGTTTTTTCTAAATCGATACCGAAACCACAGACAGATAAAGTCTTAGCGCCGAGACTTTCAAGCACAGCTGAGTAATTACCGCCGCCGCCAAGAGCCTGAGCTTTATTACCCTCGCTAACTGGCACATATTCAAAAATGGTGTGATTGAAGTAATCAAAGCCAGCAACGCTAACTAGTTTAGTATTAAGGCTGTAAGGCACACCCATACCATCGAGATATTCAAGGACAGCTTCGAAACGTTTGCGACAATCTTCGGTCAAATGATCGATAAAAGGTGGCAAATCAGACATCACCTCTTGGCAGACATCCTCATCACACTCTAGTACTGACCAAGGATTTTTCAGAATCTTCTTGCGACACTCAGCACAGAGCTTGGATTTACGACCACGCTCTTTAAAGTATTCATTAATGATCTTGGTGTAATTATTGCGACATTCTTGATTGCCAACACTGTTAATTTGAATTTCGACATCAACTTGTAGCTCCTTAAAGAAGTTGTAACCGATGAGAATCAACTGAGCATCAGTAGAAGGTTTAAATTCACCAACAATATCTAAACGAAATTGATTAGACTGACGTAGGCGGCCACCCTGACTTTTGTCATAACGAAAGACCTGACCCTGCCAAAAAGCCTTAAAAATTCGTTCGAGGTTGAAGTAGTTATGCTCAATACCGGCACGCATCAAACTGATAGCGCCGTCGGGACGCAAGGCAATCTTTTCGCCATCATGACTAAGACAAGTAAACAATTCCTGAGTGACAAAGTCACTAGTTTTACCTAGCGCTCGCTCATAAAGACCGACGCTTTCTAAGCTAGGCAGATCGACACGTTTAAAATTATAAATCTTAGCCAACTCCTGAGCTTTACGATTAACTAGCTGCCAGTACTTGTACTCTTCTGGCAAGACGTCTTTCATGCCTTTGATCTTGGCAATAGGTGTATTTTCACGACCAGAGCGCTTAGCTAAGTCTGGTGTTTTTTTCTTAGGTCTAGGCATAAGTTAATATTTATACTCAACATTTTTAAAAGTGGTGATGCGGCTAACTGGTAGGCCGCGGAAGAAAACTTTGCCGATGATAAAGCTCTTGTTGACTGGACCAAAAATACGTGAATCTTTGGAGGCCATGCGATTGTCACCAAGCAGATAGTACTCGTTGGCACCCAAGAGAATCTTGGCATCAGTTGAAGCGCTGGTCAGCAAGCTCTCATCTAAGTATGGCTCGTCTAACAAAAAGCCCTGAGGATTTTGTAAGTTATAGATATAAATCCGACCATCTTTGAATTGAATAGACTCGCCAGGCAAAGCAATAATACGCTTAATGAAGAATTCTTGAGGATTGAGCGGATAGCGGAAGACCACAATTTCTCCACGAGTCGGCTCATTAAAACGATAACTAATCTCGTCAACAATCAAGTACTCGTGATCAAAGAAATTTGGCTCCATCGAGGCCCCTTTGACATAAAAAGGCTGGATTAAGAAGGCGCGCACCGGCAAAATAATAGCCAAGGAAAGTACCAACATCTTGATAAATTCCCAACTAAAACTCAAAAATTTCTTCATAGATATTATATTATTTTTAGACTATACCACCTAGTGTTATTGGTGTCAAACATTGGAGCGAAGCTTCAAATTACAAGTTACAAGTTCCAAATAAATCACAAATCTCAAATCGCAAAAGATTACTTGGTTAATATTTTTGAGAATATTTTAACCAAATCTTGCGACTCTGATAAAAGTAATTTCATTCTGTTGGCAAAATTTGGATTAGCTTCAATAATTAATTTTAGCCAATAAATTGTTTCCTTGGCTTCTTTAAGAGAAAGTCTCACTTTAAACCTAAGGTCTTTCTTGGTTTCAGTTTCGTTAGCTTCGCAATAGTTGGCTCCAATAGCAGTTCCGGATCTAATAATCTGATTAATTAAAGGAGTATTAATAATATTTTTTGGCAAGGCTTGGCACAACCTCACTATCCTCTTACCAAATTCCAGAACCCTATCCTCTAATGGATATTGATAATTCATAAAAAATCAAAAAAGCGTTTTGTAATTTGAAATTTGTGATTTATTTGGAACTTCGAACTTGAGATTTGGAACTTTGTATTTTATTTCCTACCAAGTAAAGACTTCTTAGCAGTGTTTTTCGCAACAACCTTGCCCTTAGAACCAAGCTTCTTCTCATAAGCCAGCAGATCTAAGGTCGTCTTAATGACCGTGTCAGGGTTAAGAGAAATGCTGTCAATGCCACACTCCACTAAGTAGCGAGCAAAATCAGGGAAGTCAGAAGGAGCCTGACCGCAGATGCCAACCTTGGTCTTGGTTTTTTTGCCGACTTCAATGAGGTATTTAATTAAGATTTTGACGCTGTCGTTCTTTTCATTAGAGACACCGGCCACTTTGAGGTTGCCAGCATCGCGATCAATGGCGAGAGTGAATTGAGTGAGGTCGTTAGAGCCAATAGAGAAACCATCAAAGATCTTAGCAAAGCGATCAGCGAGGATGATGTTAGTTGGCACTTCGGCCATGACGTAAATTTCTAGACCATCCACTCCCCGCTTGAGTCCATGCTTAGCCATGATGCCCTGAACCAAGAGGCCTTCTTCGATGGTGCGGCAAATTGGGATCATGATCTTGAGGTTCTTGAGCTTCATGTCATTCCTGACCTTAGCCAGAGCCTTACATTCAAGAACAAAGGCCGGCATGTAAGTTGGGTCATAGTAACGACTAGCACCACGCCAACCGATCATTGGATTAGACTCCTCTGGCTCGTAAGCGCGACCACCGATGAGGTTAGCGTATTCATTACTCTTGAAGTCAGAGAGACGGATGATGACGTCCTTAGGATAGAAAGCGGCAGCGATGAGAGCGACACCTTCGGCGAGCTTATCAATATAGAATTGCTTTTTGTCTTTGTAGCCGACAGTGATTTCGTCGATCTGCTTCTTAGCTTTTTTGTCAGCTAGCTTGTCGTAATTAATTAAAGCGAGCGGATGAATTTTGATGTAGTTATTGATAATAAATTCTTCACGAGCTAGACCCACACCGTCGTTAGGAATAAATGAGGAGGCAAAAGCCAGTTCTGGCGAACCGACGTTCATCATGATCTTGGTCTTCGGACGAGCCATGTTCTTGATATTGGTTTTATTAACCTTGAAAGGCAAAAGACCGTCATAGACAAAGCCTTCATCACCTTCAGCGCAACTCACCGTCACCTTGTGACCAGAGCTTAAGACCTTAGTGGCGTTTTCAGTGCCGACTACACAAGGGATGCCGAGTTCACGGCTGACAATAGCGGCGTGACAAGTACGACCACCTTTATTGGTCACGATAGCCGAGGCAATCTTCATGATTGGCTCCCAGTCTGGATCAGTCATGTCAGTGACCAAGACCTGACCTGGTTTGAATTTAACAATTTCATTAGCATTCATGATCTTGTTCACTTCACCAGCGCCAACCTTGGAGCCGACAGAGCGACCATGCACGAGGACTTTGGATTTCTTGCTGATGACGTAATCTTCGATGACATTATGATCACGGACACTATGAATAGTTTCGGGACGAGCTTGGACGATGTAGAGCTTGCCGTCCACACCATCGAGCGCCCACTCCATATCCATGGCGCGGCCATAATGCTTTTCGATAATCATACCCCACTTAGCTAGAGTCTTAACTTGTTCGTCGGTAATAGAAGCGGTGAGCTGATCTTTGTCTGCTACTGCAACGTCTTTGACTGGTGAGAGCTTATTCTTATCATCATAAATCATCTTGATGTTCTTGGCGCTCAAGTGCTTGTAGATGATAGCGCCAGTCGGCTTGAAGACATAGAATTCATCAGGCGTCACTTTGCCTTGAACAATGTTTTCACCGAGACCAAAGATAGAGTTGATCAAGACAACATTCTCAAAACCACTTTCGGTATCGATAGTGAACATAATGCCCGAAGAGGCCTTGTCACTACGGACCATTTTCTGGACACCGACGGAGAGTGCGATAGAGAAGTGATCAAAGCCCTTGTCGACACGATAGGAAATGGCACGATCAGTGAAGAGTGAAGCAATGCAGCGCTGCACAGCTGAGAGCAAGGCGGTTTCACCGGAGATGTTGAGGTAAGTATCCTGCTGACCGGCAAAGCTAGCGTCAGGCAAGTCTTCGGCGGTAGCACTGGAGCGGACGGCGACGTGGAGATTGGTCGTCTTATGTAATTTAGATAATTCTTTGTAGGCACCAATGATTTCTTTTTTAAGTTCGGCTGGGTACTGAGCTTTGTTAATAAGATCACGAGCTTTCTTGGCGCGCTTAGCGAGATCGAGGACGTCGTGAGTATTGAGACCGTCCAGTACTTCATGTAACTGCTTCTTCAGACCAGTCTTTTCAAAGAAGAAATTGTAAGCGGCGCTTGTGGTCGCAAAACCATTAGGGACATTGACGCCTTCTTTAGTTAATTTTTGAAACATTTCACCGAGCGAAGCATTCTTGCCACCAACCGAAGGCACATCCTTGATGCCAAGCTCCCTAAAGAATTTAATAAATTTGGACATAAGAGGAAAGAGACAATTACAAAAATTCTCAATTTAGTAATTGTAGATAATTAGTAAGTTTGATTATTATAGCATACTTGTGAGTGGCCGGACAAATTTTGGGTAATAAAAAAATACGCCTATTAAAGCGTATTTATAAATTATGAATTTTTGGCAAAGGCGCCGAGAGATATGATTTGTTTGAGCTTGGAAATGATTAGTCCAAGAATCATAACTGATTTAACCAGATAAATATCTGGCGTAATAACTATGACTGGCATCAGCTTAAACCAGTCGTAATTAATGTAGATATCGTAATCAAGATTAAGGTCAATGCTAGACGGGTAACCATCAAGACTAATAACCGGAACAGAGAAGCCTTGCTCCTTCATCAAACCTCTGACAGTCTCGGCGACATGACCTTCAAGCCTAGTAATAACAACTAGGTCGTAGCCACTAGCCAGTAAAGACTTAAGGTAAGAAAACCTTTCGCAAACTTCTTCAAAACTAAATTTATCAACACTGGCAATCTTGCCTAGGTAACCGTTCCAGCGAGAATTGACCGTGCCCTTAGCCCGACCTTCAGCAAAACTGCTGCTGAGAATAGACGTCTGATAAGTAATAGTTGCTAGTCGAGACTCAAACTGCGAACAACTAAGAAATAATTTATCCCAAGATAAAGCAATAACTTTTTTCACTGAAAACCTCTTTATGATAATGAACAAAAACTATTAGTGCGGACGGAGAGACTTGAACTCTCATGACTTGCGTCACCAGCTCCTAAGGCTGGCGTGTATACCATTTCACCACGTCCGCCTACGCTCGTTTGGGCGAGCTACGGTAGGACACAGTCCGCTGGTTCGTAGCTGCCTAAATGGCTATGGCGTGACTAGAACCCAAAGATAAAAAAATGGGCTTTCGTCTACATTGTTTATAATAAATATTTAACAGTCTGTCAAATTTGACAAATAGTGTTTACAAGCGATGAGGGATTAGATATGATGGTAGGCGCTTATAAAAGACATCTAGCTTTATTCATTATGCTTAGTCAGACAGAACAATTTTGGAAGCAAATCAAGGCAGCTAAGGCAGTGGCTATTATTGTCGGCCGAGATCAGATTGAAGACGGTCTAGCCAGTGCTCTCGCCCTTAAGAAAATTGCTAA
Source organism: uncultured Gammaproteobacteria bacterium (assembly GCA_964435085.1). Taxonomy (GTDB): domain Bacteria; phylum Patescibacteriota; class Patescibacteriia; order Patescibacteriales; family Patescibacteriaceae; genus UBA917. The sequence continues at coordinate 65,887 of CAYSXQ010000002.1, forward strand.
TCAACTTAACATCACCGCTGATATTATTTCAATCCTTCCTAGCACTCCCCTAACTGACTTTTTGCGTGGTGAAATAGAATTACTATCAGAACTGAGTCAGCCCCGTGAATTTATTATTAGCCTATCTACCGTCAATACTCAGGTTGATAAAGTTAAGTACAAAATGGAAAATGGCCGATTGGACTTTATAGTCCTGCCGCAAAACGGCTTCTTTAGTGAAAACGATGTGAGCGTGCGGCCAAATGGCTTTGCTTATGATTTAATCATTACCATCAACGTTGCAGAGCTACTATCATTAGGTGAAATCTATCAGCACAATGTGGATTTCTTTTACACGACAGCGATTATCAATATTGATAATCAGGCCAGTAACGAAAACTTCGGTCAAATTAATATCATTGATTTTAATGCTACTTCAGCCACAGAAATAGTCTATGAATTATGTCGAGAAACAGAAGCTGCTCTAATCAAAGCAGATATTGCTACTTGCCTACTGGCTGGTATCATCAGTCGCACCAAGAGCTACAAGACTGAGATGGTTACACCACAATCACTAATGATTACAGCAGACTTACTGAAACTGGGAGCCGAGCGGGACATGATTATTGATAAATTATATCGTAATCGAAGTCTGGCCACCTTGCAGCTCTGGGGCAAATTACTAATGGCTCTAGAAAGCACGCTTGATGACAAAGTCTTGTACTGTCGCCTTGGTCAAGAGGAACTAGCTAGCATTGCCGAAAATGATATCCATCAGATCTTAGATGAATTAATCTCACTGATTCCAGCTGCTATGGTATTGTTAATCTTCTTTGAACAGGGCGAGACAACTACCTTGCTAGCTGCCTCACCAAAGAATATTAATTGCTTATCATTACTCAAAGAATATAGTCCAAGTGGAGCTAAGCGACTACTCTGGCTCGATCTCCCCTCACCTATCGCCACCGCTCAAGAAGAAATTCTGAAATTAGTTACTAGTAAATTAGAAAAGATCAATTAAAAAATCCGCCCTAAGCTAGGGCGGATTTTTATTGTCAGTTTAGCCTTTGAGAGCCTTGAAAGCGGTGTCGGCGGCAATAGACCCCTCACCGACAGCTGTGGCAATCTGGCGGAAATAATTAGAATTATTAGTTAGGTCGCCGGCAGCATAGACACCGGGAATATTAGTAGACATATCCGGAGCAACCTTAATGAAACCAAATTCATCGACCTCGCCGCCAAGAGCTACGAAGAGTTCATTTCTAGGCTTAGAACCGATTTCGACAAAGAGCCCAGAGACAGCTAGTTGGGCCTCGCCATTGAAAGGCTTATCCAAAATAATTTTTTCTAATTTAGATTCGCCAGCAAGACCAATAACATTAGTCTCTTTAATCAAAGTTACATTAGCCTTAGTAGCCAGTTCATTCATCCAAGCAACTTCACCTTTAAGCTCTTTGCCGCGATAGATGAGATAGACTTGAGGGCAGATGTCAGACAAATACAGAGCGGCAGTGATAGCACTGTTACCGCCACCAGTGACAGCTGTAACCTTACCCTTGTAAAACATCGCGTCACAAGTGGCGCAGTAAGTGACACCGCGACCAGCATAAGAATCTTCATTAGCAAGGCCTAAGTGACTATGCTTAGTGCCAGTAGCGATCAAGAGCAGCTTGGCTTGGAAAGTGTCGCCGTTTTTGGTAGTAACCACGAAGTCTCCCTTAGCACCAGAAATACTAGCAACTTCAGCAATCAAGGTTTCAGCATTCATACCAACTAACTGATCAGTCATTTTCTTGGTCAATTCCGGTCCGGTTACGCCAGGGTCACCTGGCCAGTTGCGGATTTCGTGTGATTCCATCATTAGGCCACCAGGCACGCCACCAATCGCTAGAACCTTCATGTTGTAGCGTAAGGCATAGATTTGAGCCGTAATAGAAGCAGGGCCGAGGCCAATGATGAGGAGGTCGTATTTAGTTTCATTCATATCTTTGCTATTTTATGTAGTTTTTATCTTAGGGTATATTTGGGAAATGTTCAAATGAGCCTAATTTCCAAGTGCCCTTGTGGTATAAATTTGAAATTGGAAATTAAAAACTCCCCATCCCCGTCCACTCCTGCAAGCCCAATAAATAAGGCAAATACCAGGCTAGCGACTCATTTGTACTATACTCAGTCCCCGCTTGCCAAGCACTAGCAAAGTAGTCATCAAAGTCAGCAGCCAGCTTCCAATCAGTATTAAGTACTA
>CAYSXQ010000003.1:0-14515 GCA_964435085.1 uncultured Gammaproteobacteria bacterium
AGTAATATATTTCATAAGCACATTTTAGCCTATTATAAGCAAAAAAAGCAAGATTAGATAATCCTCCCCTTACCAAGGGGAGGTGCCCGACAGGGCGGAGGGGTGCGCTTCTACTCAATTGTTCACTTTGATTACCACCCACCACCCCGGCCTATCGGCCACCCCTCCTTATTAAGGAGGGGAATATCTCTTTACAAAAATCCAATCTCATGTTAGCATAAAGCTCATCAAACCTTAACTTATTATAATAAATTACTATGCCTAACAAAGCCTCCGCCAAAAAGGAATTGCGCAAAAGCAAAAAGCGCGTCCTCATCAACGACAAAATCGCCGCTAATATTAAAGATTTGACCAAGAAGTCTAAGAAAGCTCTAGTTGCCAAAAGCGACGACGCCAAAACCTTAGTAGCTTCTACCATCAAGGCTCTCGACAAAGCTGCCGGCAAGGGTAAGATCAAGAAAAATACCGCAAGCCGCACCAAGTCTAGACTCATGAAAAAGCTCAATCAAAAATAACCCCTAAGGGGTTATTTTTTATTATCTTTGGTGGTTATTATAGTTAGTTATAATAAACAGTCTTTTAAATTTCAAATGATAAATTTAAAATTTAAAAACAATTTCGAATGTTACAAATCTAAATTTTCAAACCGTTTTAAAATTGAAACATTAGGTTATTAAAAATTGTTTTGAAATTTGAAATTTGAAATTTGAAATTAATTAAAGTCTCGCTATCAAAACATCCAACATCATCTCAATCGGCAACTTCCCTGTCTTGAAATTATAATCAATCTTCACAAGTGTCCCCATGATCGATTTCAAAGTCACTAGATTATAATTCCTTGCCTGATTAACACTCTTTTGCAGCACATAGGAGTGCAGCTTCAAAGTCTCAGCCAGCTGCCTAGTATTAAGACCATTATCAAGACCCTGTCTAACCGACAAAATAATTTTAAATTGTCGATTAAGCATAGCAAGCAGATACAAAGGCGCCTCACCTTGCTCTAATTGTTGATTCAAAATATTAAGCGCTCGCGCTTTGTCACGATTACCAATCGCATCTGTCAAATCAAAAATTGGCTGACTTAATTCATAATTAACTAAAAGCTTAATATCCGCCTCAGTAATTTCTGTACTCTCAGCTACCCGCAATTTATAGGCAATTAATTTATTTAATTCATTGTCCAGCGCCCACAGATCAGAACCAATTGTCCCTAGCAAAAATCTCTCCGCCGCCCGATTAATAACAAGTCCCTCTGGTGCTAATTTCTGAGCTATCCACTTCACCAATTCAGCATCATTAAGTAGTGGGCAATACATCACATAACCACCAGCTAATATCTGCCACAACTTCTGCTGTGTTTTGGACAAGGCCTTGGTCTTGTCTTTTTCTAATGCCAAGGCTGCCTTTTTGTTTTTATCCATCACCAACTTCTCCTCGTGAAAAATAATAATATTATCTGTTTGCAATTTCTCTAAATAATCAGCAAGCACCGCCACAAAAGCTTCTTGCTTGTTAGCAAAAATATTCTTAACGAGTACCAGGCGCTTCTTAGCAAAGAGCGAATCTGTAGCAAATAAACGACTCAGGTCAGCTGCCACCATTGCCTTACCATCTACTTCATCAAAACTAGTGTCTAGCTCATCAACATCCTTGATAAACTTCTCTTTCATCTCTCTAATTTTTTGACTGGCTCGAAATGAATCAAGGCCATAAACAACAATAATCATAATTAGATTCCACGCGCTTCGCCTTGATCGCTCGCACCAACCTGGCGCCAAGGCAAACGACCCTGCACATGCTTAAGTAAATTTAAAATTTCTGGACTCTTTAACCAATAAGTAACAATACCATAAACAGCTAGTCCCGTACTGGCAGGCAAAACAAACTGTAACAAAAGCTGCCAACCAAAACTAATCTCCAAATTAAAGCCGAGCCAAGTCTTCATCAACTGAATAACCAAGCCTGCCGCTGCTGCCGCTAGCAACATCTTGCCAATTGATTTAAACAACAAGCCTTCATCCAAAGAACCCAACTCTATTCTTAAGAAAATAAACAATAGAGCAAACTGTACGATACTAGACAAAGAAAAAGATAAAGCCAAAGCCGCTACCCCCAAAGAGCTATGCACTAAGTAATAATTCAGCACAATATTTACCGCGCTAGCAATCAAGCCTAGATATAGCGGTGTTCGCGAATCATGACGAGCGTAATAAAATCTTACTAACAGCGGAATAGTAGCCTGTGCAAACAAAGACAAGGCAAAAAAAGTCAAAGTATTCATCGTCAAAATAGTATCATTCCAATCAAATTTACCACTACCCAAAACCAGCCTGACAATCTGCGCTCGCAATAAAATCAAAACCACTGTCGACGGAATAATAAAATAAAAAATCTGCCTCAAAGTCTTAGAAAAATAATAAATCAAACGCTCCTTATCAAAGGCGCTCGCCGCAATCGCCGGAAAAGCCGCAATCGCAAAAGACAAACCAAAAATGCCTACCGGAAAGGACTGTAAATTATTAGCTAGATTAAAGACAGCTAGCGACCCACTCACCAATGTCGAAGCAAAAATAGTTTCCACTAAGAGATTGACTTGATTAATGACTAGACTAAGTGTCCGCGCTGTCATCATTTTATAAATAAGTTGCAGCTGTTTATTTTTCCAATCAAGCACAGCCTGGTAGCGCCAACCTAAGTTCCAAATTACTGGCAACTGCACTAATAAATGACAAGCTGAACCCAAAGACACTCCCCAAGCAAGTCCAGTCAGACCAAAGCGCGGCACCAAGAACAAAGCACCGATAATAATGCCTAGATTATAAAAAATTGGCGACAAAGAATAAACCAAAAATCTCTTATAAGACTGCAAGACCCCTCCCACCACACTTGATAAACCAAGTAGCAGTGGTGACAAAAACATAATTCGAGCCAGACCCACCGTCTGGGCTAATTTTTCTGGACCAAAACCAGGCGTAATCAAGCGGATTAAAGGCTCTGCCAAAATAAACAACACCGACACAATCACGATCATTAAAATCGACAAAACATTAAGTACATTATTGACCAACTCCCAAGATTTTTCCTTTTCTTCTTCAGACTTAATAAGCTGTGTAAAGATCGGAATAAAACCAGCCGACAGCGCCCCTAAGACCACCAAATTAAAAATCATATCCGGTACTCGAAAAGCCGCATAGTAAACATCTAGGTCATTACCAGCACCAAAGCGGCCGGCCAAAATATGATCACGCACCACACCTAGCAATCGACTCAACAAAGACGACACTCCGACCATCAAAGCTGCCATCGTAATACTATCGATTTTTTTATTTAATAACTTCCTGATCATATCAAGCTCTTACCGCTCATCGAACTTGGCTGATGAATATTAAAATAAGCAAGCACTGTTGGCGCAATATCCAATAGACTCAAGTGGCTTACAGCTGCATCAACCTCATTTCGAACACCCTCTAAACTAGAGAAGCTACGGCCTTCTAATTCTGAAGCAATGATCGCAAAAGGCACTAAAGCATTAGTATTTTTTATAGTCTGCGTTCCACTTACCACATCAACAATTGCTTCCGAACCAGAACAAGTAGAGCCTAACAAAACCAAAAAGTTTCTGTCTAGGGCTGCCTTGATAACTCTCGCACTCAATTTATCCAAAGCCTCCAGACACCTAGTCACAAGCTCCACATCACCACACTGTCGAGCTAAATCAAGCGTAGCTAGATTAATGTGCACAAAGTCGTAGTCTTGATCATTAATCAAATCAATCGAATAATCAATTACTTTTTCGCTGCTCTCCAAAATTTCATTAGGCAACTCTGAATACAGGGGCGAATTAAAAATCACCCAGTCTTGCCCAGCTTCTGGCGAACAAGCTAAGCCGCCACCATAATAACAAGCTGCGATAGCGCCATAGCTTTCAGTGATCACTACTTGCTTCAAATCATGTTGAGCAAGTAGCTTTGGTAAAGCCGAGCCCCTTTGCTTAGCAGCACCATCCACACTCAAACATTTCAAACCACTAGGCAACTTACGCTCAAATTCTCCAAATTCAAAAGCCGTCAAAGAACTAGCCAGCTGAAACCAAACGGATAACTCCCTGCCCAAAAACAAAACCACATCATTCTCATCTAACACCATCTTAGTAGCCTCGATTTTCTTAATTACTGCATCATTAGACTCTCCCTCAACCACTGCCCTGTAAGCCAAAGCCGTCTTCTCCCACTCGTAACTATCATTAAGTGCATAGTCAGCTTTGATAAGCTGGATAATTTTAATATTATCGTGACCAGCTATCAACGCTTGCCAAACAGTCAGATCAAAATTATCTACCTCCGACAATAACAAATGAACACAAACCTGTTTAATTTTTTTTCTTTCTGCCAGCGTCACACACCATTTAAAATCATCAAGCGCTTCAATATTCCTAGCGTCTAATAAAACATGGCAATCACTTTCTTTTTGTTTTAGTTGTTTTAAAGCCGCAGCCAATTCTTCTTCTTTAAAAAAACCACCACTCTTTTTTTCTAGTGGTGCAGCCAAAGACAAGGCCAAGTGACCAATCTTACTATCAGTTATCGCTTGTTTCCCGTAACCCAAATCACTAGCACAGGTCGCTAGTTGCGTATAAGGATAACTATCAAGCAAAGCGCTGAGTTTTGGCGCCGTCTCCTCATTAAAAATATTAGCCGGACCAGCAAGACCAGCCCCCCAACCATCCAAAGTAATCAATACCACCCCTTTTTTAGACTCATTATTATCTACCATAAGCATAATTCCGTCTTAAAATCTCTCATTTTTATAGCATTAATTAGCCAAAAAAGCAATTAAAAAAGAGCTCCGCCGCAGAGCTCTTTAAAAAAAATTTTCCAAGCGCCGACTAATACTAAGTAGTCGATTATACTTAGCTAATCTCTCACCCCGTGCCAGGGCACCGAACTTCACAAAGTCAGCACCCAGTGCCACTGCCAAATCAGCAATAAAACTATCATTAGTTTCTTGCTCAGCGGCAGCAAAGACCACTTGATAATTGCGTTTCTTAGCCAAAGCCACAAACTCCACCACATCTACTATACTCTTATATTCTTGCAGATTAACCACCACCGAATTAGCAAGCCCAGCCGCCAAACCGCGTCGCAACACCGCACTATCGTTAGTAAATAATTTATCACCAGCAAGCACCAACTCTTCACCCAATTCAACTGACAACTCCTGCCAAGCAACAGTGTCATCCGGAGCCAAAGCATCTTCCAGATAAAAAATTGGGTATTTTATCAACCATTCACTGTACAGCTGACTCAAGCTAGTATTAGTGAAGTAGTTATGGCTCAAACGAAAAACATAATTATGATTTTCTTTGTTATAAAGATTAGCCGAACCAATATCAATGCCTATTCCAAAGTCACTAGCCGGACTAAAGCCTGACAAATTAATACTAGCGATCATCAAATCCAGAGCCTCAACTGTACTCACTAAATCTGGCGCATAAGCCCCCAAAACACCAAGATCAGCGTCATAACCAGCAGCCTTAAGCACTAAGGCTAGTTTACGATAAACCAAATTAGCATTATTTATTTTTTGCTCAAAACTACTTCTACCTTTAGTTAGTGGGATTAATAAATATTCTTCAAAATCTAAATTAGTATCCCCATAAACACCACCATTAAACATAGTGATCATTGGCGTTGGCACAAAAAATAAACGCTCACCCTTTAGAAATACCTCGGCTATCTGTTCAAACAAATTCAAATTAGCCAAATCAGCCACAACTCTCAAGCTAAGCATTTCTAATAATAATCCCAGAGGCTTTGGTAGATATTTATTATTCTTGTCATCTTTAATAAAATCCTGAACATTGAGCCACAAAGATTTATCCAGTTCCTGCTTAGCTATAAAAGAATTAAACCTATCTTCAATCAAAGCTAGTTCATTTTTACTAACCACCTCGCCTACAAGCGGTAGACTTGCCTCGGCTAACAAATTAGAACCACTGTAAATTTGCAAATCAAGAGCCGCGCCACCAGCAGCCTCAAAAATTTGCTCTAGCTTTAATTTTAGATTTTTTTTCATAGCTTATTTAATCAAGCCCTTAAGACCAGGCATCTTTTCACCAGCCAAAAAAGCTAAACTCGCCCCGCCGCCAGTTGATACCCAATCAATCTGCTCATAGGAACCACTTAAATTAAGAGCCTCCACCGTCTCGCCACCACCAACCACAGCCAGTGCCTTACCACTCGCCCGACTAGCTACAGCGCGAGCCACAAAAAAAGTTCCAAAACGAAAACTTGCCTCTTCAAATTTACCCATCGGACCATTCCACATCATCGTCTCGGCCTTCTTAATGACCAGCCCAATTTCTTTCATCGTCTCCGTACCAATATCCAAAATCATCTCATTAGCCCCTACCAAAGACACTTTTTTCATTGTCACAGCTTTAGTCTTTTGATTCTGCACTACCACATCAATCGGCAAAATGACATTCTTCTTCATTAGTTTTTTAGCTAACTTAATGCCCTCGGCACTAGCCAGAGACTTACCAATCTGATAACCAGCCGCTGCCAAAAAATTATTAGCCAAGGCTCCGCCAATAATAACCTTATCAGCTTTTTTAGTTAACATTTTCACCAAAGCTACCTTTGAGTCAATCTTAGCTCCACCAATAATCGCTACCAGCGGTCGTTTTGGCTTCAGTATTTTTTGTAAATTTTCTACCTCGGCTATTAATAGTGGTCCAGCGTAGCTCGCCACATATTTCTTAATCATTGCCACTGATGCATGCTCACGATGTGACACCGCAAACGCATTGTTAATATAAATCTCAGCCAGACCAGCTAAATCACGAGCAAAAGACTTAGTATTAGCAGTTTCGCCAGCATAAAAACGCAAATTCTCCAATAACATCAACTCTCCAGATTTCAACTTATCTAAGTCAGCTGTCAAAGCCTTACTACCAATCGCTTGTTTTGAAAACCTAACTTTTAATTTACTAATCTGCTTCAATCTACTTGCCACCGGCGCTAAACTACACCGCTTCTGATCTAGAGTTGTAACGCGACCAGACTTAGTTAATTTCGGATCAGCTAAGTGGCTTATTACCACCACGCGCGCCCCAGCCTTAACTAATTTCATCAACAAAGGCAAACAAGCCTTAATTTTAAAATCATCTTTAACTTTATTTTTCAGGAGCGGCACATTAAAATCCACTCTAACCAGCACGCACACACCTCGCCACTCTTTAACCTGACTAATATCTTTTATTTTCATAATAAACAAACTTAATTTATTTATTATATCACAAAATAATATAGAAATATATAAATATAAAAAGATATAAATATAAAAAAGAAAGCTCTCCTTTCAGAGAACTTTCTATCTTTTTATATTTCTATATTTATATGTTTTTTATTTTCCTCCCAAAGTAATCTCCACACTCTTTTCTTTACCGCCACTCAAATATTTAATTATCACCTTATCTTGAGGTCGATAATCTGTTAACAGATCAGCTAAATCATTATCTCTACTAACCACCACATTATCTAGACTTAAAATCACATCACCTTCTTTAAGTCCCGCCTGCTCAGCCGGACTAGCCTTGAGCACTGCCGGTACTTGCTGACTTTTGGCTAGTAGTGCACCCTGGCTAGCTAATTTTGAACCAGCCTGCCACGACAAATTATAATAATTAACTCCTAGCACCGGGATGACGTTTTTCTTAGCTGCAAGCAAGCTACTAGTTTTATAAATAAAATAATCAGTCGCAAAGAGCTTACCATCCTTATTAAAAAGACCTAGCACCTTACCACTAATATCTAGCGCCGCCAGATAATTACCGCTAGCATAACTAGCCGCGGTCAATAGCTGCTTATATGGCTGATCACTTGATTTTAAAATATTAGGACTAGCGTCTATTTTAGTAATCATGTCCTGTCTAGCTTCAGCGAGCCAATTAACCGCTAACATCGTCTGACCGCGCTGCAAATCTTTCGCTTTCATAAAATCAGCTACCACTAGTCCGCTAGCACCACTAGCATGGACAAAAGACAAGCCGCTAGCATCATCCAAACTGCGATCTAAATTAAAAATTTTCCCAGACTTATCAATCGCTACATAGTTCTTGTACCACTCTTTGTCAGGACTAACTTGATTGGTAATCAACCAACCATCACTAGTCAAAACCAAGGCTTGTGCTTCAACCTTTGTTAAATCATACTGACCGCTGTTATTTTTTTTAAATAAGCCCATGAGCAATGACTCAGAAGCGCTAATCGTATCAGCGATTTTTTCATTCTGCTCAATCACCACCTTTTTAGCATCACGAATGATCAAAGCTGAATTTTGATCGTAACGAGACATGGTCGAGGAAGCAGAAAAATTATTAATATATCTATTAATAGAATACTCATACAACCAAGCGCCCAAAATGCCACCTACAAAACAAAATAGTAGCCACAAAGTATAATTAATTAATTGTTTTCTAAACATATTTAAATCCATCGCGCACTTAACAGAGCCACTATCGACACCGCCAAGCTAACACTTATATATATTTTCAGCCTCGAAGCTGCTAATTTATTCTTTAAACGATCATTAATAATTACTAACAACAAATAATAACCGGTCGCAAAGACAAAACCTAAGATATTATAATTAAGTGGTAAATACAAGAGGACTGCAAATAATTCTACCAAAAACACCCATGCCGCAAGCAGATACAACCAAGACTCTTTGTTATCATACTTACTAATCCAAGCGAACTGATAAATAACTAACATTAAAAAAATAGCTAAACTACCTAATGTTAGCCAAGAACTTAATTCTAAAAAAGATTTTAATCCAAATAGTGCCGCTGCCGCCAAAAAAACCAAAATAAAACTCAAATAAAAAGACAAAAACTCCAAGCTAAAGGACTGGTAGCGACTATGGTTATTTAAATAAAAATAAAGATAGCGCCAGTAAATATAATTAAACACGGCTACCAAAGCAGCAAATAAATAAAAAATAAGTCTATCTGCCACAATCACCAAATAAACCGTGGTAACAATATTGACCATTATTGGCAGTAGGGCAAATTGCCACCAACCAAAATAGTTTTTTGCCTGACGACAAAAAGACCAAGATCCAAACAAGGCAGCTAGTACAAAAAATCCAAACAAATACCACAAAACAGCCGGACTAGACACAAATACCACCAAAGCAACAACACTGCTTACAGCAAAGGCTAGTGGTATAAAAACATTAAGATTCATAATAACTTTAACTTAAAAACAAAACTCCTTTGCAGTTTATACCATTACCGCCACTCGTCAACTAATCTAAAAAAAATTATTCAAACCCGCTTCCAGAGCTAGCCAACTATTATCATCTTCGCTCCAACGATAAATCAACAAACGATGTGTTTTTTCCGTAGGACTGTACACATATTCCACCCGAGACTCAGAACCTATTCTATTAGAATAGCTTACTTTTTTATCAATCACCTTTGGCTTAGTAATAAACTCCAACTTGACTCGACCAAACTGTGATTCAAAAATCAAATACTCAGTCGAACTAGCATCGTATTCATCTTCAAAACTACCACTCTCCTCAAGTTCAAACTTCTTTTCAACTAACTCAACTATATCTTCCCATTTATCCCTAGTCATATTTTATTTTAATAATAAGTACCTCTAGTTTCCATATTACGAACATAGTGCGCAGCTGTTTCTTCGTCAATCATGCCACTTGTTGCCAAAAGCTCAATCGACTTATTCATATCAATCATGCCTTCTTGATAACTAGTCTTAATCACGTTCACAATTTGGCTAATTTTATTCTCTCGAATCAAGTTAGCCACTGCTGGATTATTAATCATGATTTCCCGCGCTGCCACTCTACCACCACCCTTACGTGGCAATAGTTGTTGCGCTACCACCGCTCGCAAAGTCAAAGATAATTGCGACAAGATTTGCTGACGACGAAAAGACGGAAAAGAATCAATGATTCTAGCAATTGCCTCTGGCGCTGAGTTTGTATGCAATGTCGACAAGACTAAGTGCCCGGTTTCAGCTGCCGTCAGCGCCGCCGCAATCGTTTCAGCGTCACGCATTTCACCAATCATAATTACATTTGGATCTTGGCGCAAAACTCGCTTCAAAGCATTAGCAAAACTCAAAGTATCCGAACCAACCTCTCGCTGCTCCACTATACTCAAACTATCTTTAAAGACGTATTCGATTGGATCTTCAATGGTAATAATATGACTACTACGCATATTATTAATCACCCCGACCATTGCCGCTAGAGTTGTCGACTTACCAGCACCTGACGGCCCAGTCACCAAAATCAAACCGTCCTTTAGTCTAGTTAAATTCATAATCGGGTCAGTAAAACCAACCTCACTTGGCTTAGGCGCGTCACCCTTAATGAGTCGCGCAGCCAGCCCAATCATCCCCTCTTGATAATGTAAGTTAATTCTAAAGCGATGGCCAGCTACTTCATAAGAAAAATCCAGCTCTCGCGCCTCATGAAACTCCCGCAAGCGACCAGCCTCTAAAATATTAACCAAAGATTCCTCCAAAAAGCGCTGCTCTAACAACTCTTCACTTATAGTCAAAAGCTCTCCATCAATTCGCAACATCGGCTTATTACCAGCAATTAAGTGTAGATCCGAAGCTTGTCTATCCACCGCTATCTTAAAACACTCTTGAAAGTCCATATAAATTTAAGCTTATAAATAACCCCTCTATTATAACAAAGAAAAGAGAAGTTAGAAAGCGACCTTTAGTCGTCCTGGCGTAGGCCAGGATCTTATTTCAATTAGCAGAAACTTAGCATCAAAGAAACTATATAAATTATACTTTCTACTTTTTAACTACATTATATGGCTAATATTAAACAAATAATCTCCAAAGCTTGAAATTTTAGACCATTTGTGTTATCTTGAGGCTAGATTTAATTTATTTATCACCCCTGTTAAGAAAAGACTTAGGCGGAATTGATTTGATTATCAGCTAAATTTAAACAATTTTTGTGAAAAAAAACTTCAACGAACTCACAAATAACTCAGTTTATACCACTCTTATCTCCTCAATTTTGTAGGTAGCATTAACTTGTCTATCTAGTTTTTTGTTAGCAGACCTAAAATTATGCTATATTTAATTAGCCTTGTCTGCTTAATCGCTGGACTAGGCTTTGGTTATTGGCTTCGTAAGCAAAAAGCTTTATCTGAAGTTAATAGCTCTGAGGCCAAAGCTGAGAAAATTCTCACTGACGCCAAAACCAAAGAAAACCAAATACTTATTGAAGCTCAAGAAAAATCGCTTCAAATCCTTGCTGACACCAAAAAAGACATCGATGCCAGTAAAGCCGAACTCCAGTCAACTAGAGACAAGTTAGAGCAACGCGAAAACCTTTTTTCACAAAAACTCCTAGAATTACAGGACAAACAACAGGCGCTTTACGATAAAATCGCTAAAATCGAAGAAGCTAAAGAAAAAATCAAAACCATTCAACAAGAACAGGTCGCTAAATTAGAAAAAATTGCTAATCTCAGTACCGAAGAAGCGAAGGATATCATTCTCAAGCGCGTAGAAAGAGATAATGAGGAATCAATCTTGTCACGCATCAAAAAGCTAGATCAAGATTCTTCCGATGCCTTAGATGAAAGAACTAGAGAAATCATGTCTAGCTCTATGCAACGTCTAGCCTCTACTTTTACCGCTGAAATTACTACCACTACCGTCGATTTGCCAAGTGACGAAATGAAAGGTAGAATTATTGGTCGTGAGGGTCGTAACATCAAAGCTATTGAAAACCTCACTGGCGTCGAAATCATCATTGATGACGTGCCAAATATCATCACTGTCTCTGGTTTTTCCGGTATTCGCCGTCAGATTGCTAAACGTGCTATTGAATATTTAATGAAGGATGGTCGCATTCACCCTACCAAAATCGAAGAAGCAATTGAACAAGCCAAGAAAGACTTAGCTTTGGACATTCGCAAAGCTGGAGAAGACGCTCTCTACGAGCTTGGCATCACCGGCTTTGATCCTAAACTAGTCCAAATCCTTGGTCGCATGAAGTATCGCACCAGCTACGGTCAGAACATTCTCAAACACAGCGTCGAAGTTGCCCATCTTTGCGGTCTACTAGCTGAAGAATTAGGCTATGATTCAACTCTAGCTAAGAAATCCGGTCTCCTCCACGACATCGGCAAAGCTGTTGATCACGAGGTTAAAGGCAGTCACACTGAAATTGGTGGTCAAATCGGTCGCAAATTCAACCTCTCCAAAGAAATTATTGATGCTATTGAAAATCACCACGAAGACAAACCAGAATTTACTAACACCTTAATCGTTAAAGCTGCTGACGCCATCTCCTCTTCTCGTCCTGGTGCTCGTAATGATAATTTTGAGAAATACGTCCACCGCCTAGAAGAGTTAGAAAAATTAGCTGAAAGCTTCCCTCAGGTTAATAAGAGTTACGCCATCCAAGCTGGCCGAGAAGTACGTGTCTTCGTTGATCCAGAAAAAATCTCCGATCTCGAATCACACGAATTAGCCAAAAACATCGCCAAGAAAATCGAAGCTGAACTAAAATATCCAGGCGAAATTAAAGTCAATTTACTACGTGAATTAAGAGTCATTGAGTACGCTAGATAAATTATGAGTCTTTTTGACCAGAAGAAAAAATACAACGACAGCTCCTTAGAAAGCAAGCTTTTGTCACAAATAAACCACAACCGTTTACCTAGTATTCGGCAGTTTAAGTATCTCAAAAAATTTCTTTCGGTCAAAGAAAAATGGATTCTAGCAGCTTCGCTAAGCGTCCTAGTCATCACAAGCAGTCTACTTCTTCGTGGCTTTTGGTTAAGTCATTTAGTTGTTAGCCCTAAAAACGGCGGACAATACATTGAAGGTACTATCACACCACCAAGCCATATCAATCCCTTGTTTTTCGGACTCAATTCAACCGACGACGATCTAGTCAGTTTAGTTTATTCTTCACTCTGGAAAAGAGATAATAATGGTAGTCTCAAAGCCGATCTAGTAGAAAGCTTTAAGATTTCTGATGACCAAAAAATCTATACCATCAAAATTACTGACAAAGCTCGTTTTCACTCTGGCAAAAAACTAACTACTGACGACATTATCTTCACCATCAACACCATCAAAGATCCACGCTTCAAATCAACTTGGCGCCGTTACTTCATTAATGTTGAAGCAGAAAAAATCAGCGATACCGAATTAAAACTAAGTCTCAAAGAACCTTACGCGGCATTTTTAGAGTATCTCAGCTTCGGCATCTTACCCAAAGATCTCTGGCAAGATATTAGCCCTAACAACATCAGCCTAGCTGAACTAAACATCAAGCCGGTCGGCTCAGGTCCACTAAAGTTTCAATCTCTAACTAAAGACAAGTCTGGTAACCTACGCTCCTTCAACCTAACTCGCAACAAAGACTACTATCACGAGCAAACCTATCTTGACACTTTTAGCTTTAAGATATTTACTAGTCCAGAAGAGTTAGTCACCAGTCTCAATGACAATACTGTTGATAGTGTTAGCTATCTACCAAGTAGCTATCAAAAATCTATCCTAGCTGCTAATGCTTATAATTTTAACCAATTAAAACAAGCTCAGTCACTTGCTATTTTCTTCAATCTCAAAAAACCAGAATTGGATAAAAAATTACGACAAGCTCTTGATTACGCCTTGGATAAAAAAACAATCATCAGCAAAGTTTATGGCAATGATGCTGAATTAGCTAGCGGACCAATTGCTAATTTCGCCTTTGCTTATCAAACAGCTTCCAATGATTATAGCTTTAACCCTACCAAGGCTAAAGAATTATTAGCTAGCGCTGGCTGGAAAGAAATAACTATCGGCTCATCAACCACCACCGTCTTACAAAAAAACGGAGAAAATCTTAAGTTAGAATTGACAACTACTAGTAATCCTAATGAACTACAAGTCGCTGAGTTAATCGCTCAGTATTGGTCAGCTGTCGGTATTCAAACTTCAATTGTCAGCGAAGAAAAAAACACTTTCTTTAGTCGTGTTATTAAACCTAAAAATTACAGCATCTTACTTTACTCCATCATCAATCCTTTAAATAGCGATCCTTATGCTTTCTGGCATTCTTCCCAAAGCGATGATAAAGGCTACAATCTCAGCAACCTAAGTAGCAGTAAAATTGACCGTCTAATCGAAGAGGCTCGACTTGATGCCAACACTTCTAAGCGTATCGCCAACTACAGTGAGTTTCAGAAAATTATTAACGATGAAGTACCAGCCATTTTCTTAGCCAATCAAAATTTTGTCTATATTCAAAGTAAAAAAATCAAAGGCTTTACCACTAAAATAATCTCTTCTCCTGAAGATCGTTTTGACAATATTAACGAGTGGTATCTTAGTGAGAAAAAAAGACTGCAACTATAAACACGAGCCCAAGTGGTGAAATTGGTATACACGCAGCGTTCAGGTCGCTGTGGACGAAAGTCCGTGAGGGTTCAAGTCCCTCCTTGGGCACA
>CAYSXQ010000003.1:14615-26952 GCA_964435085.1 uncultured Gammaproteobacteria bacterium
GTTCAGGTCGCTGTGGACGAAAGTCCGTGAGGGTTCAAGTCCCTCCTTGGGCACAAAAGATAATTTCAAATTTAAAATTTAAAATTTCAAAACAAAAAATAATAATTTAGTGTTTTAATTTCTAATCAGTTAAACGATCAAACTGTTTTTAAATTAAGATTCCTAACATTAAACATTGTTTTTAAATTTTAAATTTTAAATTTAAATTAAGCTTCTCTAATTAAACTAATTAATAAACCTTACGGAATATATTAACTATATCTCCATTTATGTTTCACATAAAATATGATTACAAAGTACAAAAGCAATAAACCGCGTCATTATCACAACAACAAAAACAAAGACCAGAAAAACACCAGCACGCCAATCGACAATAATGCTAGCAAACAAAATAAGCTAAGAATTATTCCTCTTGGTGGCTGTGAAGAAGTTGGTCGCAACATGACTCTTTATGAGTATGGCAAAGATATCATCATTCTCGACATGGGCCTCGAATTCCCTAGCGAAGATATGTTTGGTATTGATTACATCATTCCTAACATCGAATATCTCAAAGGCAAAGAAGACAACATTCGTGGCGTCATCTTTTCCCACGGTCACCTTGACCACATCGGCGCTGCCGCTATTCTTCTAGAAAAACTAGGCAATCCAACCATCATTGGTCGCAACATGACTTTAGCCATGGTTAAACACCGTGTCGAAGATTACAAACAAGGCGCTGCCAAAAAACTAAAAACTATCCTCATCAAAACCATTGATGACAAAATTCAACTCGGTGCTTTCAAAGTCAGCTTCTTCCAAGTTGAACACTCCATCATGGATGCTGTCGGCGTTGCTATCACTACTCCTGTCGGCACTGTCATCCACCCTGGTGACTGGACCATGGAAAGAGTCAAAGAAACTGGCGAACCAATCGTTGACTACGCTCACCTTGCCAATCTCCCACGTCCAAGCATCCTCATGTTAGAAAGTCTTGGCGCTATCAGCACCAAACAAAGTCCAACCTCAGAAGATCTCAAAGCCAATCTACAAAGCATTATTAGCTCCGCCCCTGGTCGTGTCATCATCGGCACCTTCTCTTCTCAAGTTGAACGCGTTGGCTGGATTATTCAAATGTCTGAAAAGATGGGCAAGAAAATCGCTCTCGAAGGCTACAGCATGAAAATGAACATCGAGATCGCCATGGAACTTGGTTACATTAAGTGCCACAAAGACACCTTGATCAAATCCGATCAAATCCACAACTACCCTGATAACAAGATTGTTATTATCGGTACCGGTGCTCAGGGCGAAGAAAACGCCGCTCTTGCTCGCATGCTCGATGGCAGTCACCGCAATCTCCGCATCAACAAAAACGACACCGTTATCCTTTCTTCCTCTATCATCCCTGGTAATGAATCAACTATTCAACGTCTCAAAGACAACCTCTACCGCCAGTGTAACAATGTTATCCACGGTGGTTTAATGGATGTCCACATTTCCGGTCACGGCAATCGTGATGATATCAGCTATTTACTTAAGGTTATTAAGCCTGATTACTTCGTTCCTGTTTACGGCTGGCACTTCATGCTCAAGGAAGCTGAAAAGCTTGCCAAGGAAATCGGTTTTAAGGCCGAAAATATCTTCGTAGCAGATAATGGTCAAGTAATGGAGTTTGACGCGCAGGGCGGCCGTTTAAGCAAGGAAAAAGTGCCATCCAGCTACGTCTTCGTCGACGGCTCTGGTATCACCGACTCTAGTAACGACGTCGTCCTCCGTGATCGCAAAATGATGTCCGAAGACGGCATGATCGTCGTTATCACCACTATTGATTCCAAAACCGGTGATCTCATTGGCTCTCCAGATATTATCTCTCGTGGCTTCGTCTACATGAAAGAACACAAAGATCTCATCCAAAAAGTCCGTGACAAACTAAAATCCATCGTCCGCGAACGACCAAACTCCGGCGAAGGCTATGATGACTACATTAAGAACAAAGTCCGTCACGAAATTGGTCAGTTCCTCTTCAAGGAAACTAAGAGACGGCCGATGGTGTTACCGGTAGTGATTAAGGTCTAAAATAACTTAGAAATTAAAAAAGTTCGTAGATATCTACGAACTTTTTTAATTTAAAATTTCAAATTGAAAATTTAAAAACAAATCTAAATATTACAATTTCTAATTTAAAAACATATTACTAATAAATGTTTAGAAATTAAAACATTTAATCATTAAAAATTGTTTTGAAATTTTAAATTTTAAATTTGAAATTAGTTTATTTACTTCTTAATCGGCATGATTATATACAAATAACTATCATCTCCAACTGGTCGCAGCAAACAAGGCGTCGCCCCATCAACTAATTCTATCTTCACTAACTCCGAGCTAATGTTATTAAGTCCATCAATCAGGTATTTATAGTTGATAACTACCCCGTTATCCACACCTTCAATTTTTGCTTCGATATTAGTCACGTTTTCACCAGCTTGCCCCGACACAGCTGAAACTACTAAGCCCTTTTTCTCAGCAATTAAATCAATATTAATGTCATTTACACCGCTTTTCGAGAACAAAGCCGAGGCTTTCGCTGCCCGCATCAACTGTTCACGACTAACTGTGCAAGAAGATTTAAACTGGCTGGGGATAATTTGTTTATAATCTGGATATTGTTCATCAATCAACCTTGATACCACTTCAATTGCATCAAAACTAAAGGCAATTTGATTGTCAGTGATATAAATCTTGATCGTTTCCACATCTTTATTATCACCAAAATCGCCAGCGATAATTCGAGCTAACTCCTGCAAAGTTTTAATTGGAATAATAATTCGTCTAGCCCCCTCACCTTCCGCTAAAGTAATATTGGAAGTTATTTTCATTGAACGTTCCGCTAAACGATAGCTGTCAGTGCCGGCCATAGTCAAAGTCTCACCATCAATATTAAATAACACACCCGACAAAGCTAAACGATTCTCATTAAACATCACCGCAAAGACCACTGAACTCACAGCTTGTTTAAATTCATTGATTTTCACTTCGTAATAATTTTCTTTCTCTAATTCTGGGATCAAAGGATAATCATCGGCTAATTCACCTTTAATTTTAGTTTTATAACTCTCTGATTCAAGTAGCAATTCTGTTCCACTGGTTTGTAAATCAATTTTATTATTAGGTAATAAGCCAACATAGCTTGATAAGATCTTAGCGTCAGCTGTAATTACACCGTCTTCATCAATCTTACCACGAATAGTTGTACTAACTCCTAATTCCAAATCAGTTGCTGATAATTTAATTACCCCATTAGTAGCTGACAACATCAGATTATTAAGAATTGGCAAATTTGTATTCTTACCAGTAATCGAACTCGTTACGAAAATTCCTTGCTTGAGATTTTTTTGTAAGACGGTAATTTTCATATTTTCTTATATATAAATTAATAGTAATAATAAGGCCTGTGGAGGAGGTGGAAAAGCCTTATTTTGATTTTAGTTTGGGGATTTTTTTGGGCGCTTATCTGTGTATGAATCTGAGCTAGTTCTTGGTATAACTTTGGGGATAACTTTATCCACTCTTCTTACCCACATTCACCTAGCAGCTAATCAACAACTTATACCAAACTTATCCACCGTAGTTCTTAATCAACTGCTTAATTGAGTTAATTTCCTGGGCCATACGCTCTTTCTCTTTGATTTCTTTGAGAATTTTTTTGCAAGCATGCATAGCTGTGCTGTGATCGCGTCCGCCGAGTTCTTGACCGATATTAGGAAAAGACATTTCTATCTCGGCGCGCAAGAGGTACATTACTACTTGTCTTGGTTTTACTAATTCTTTTTTGCGACTCTTACTAACTAAATCTTTGTTGGTTACGCTATAAAATTTACTAACAGCATCGATAATACTCTTTGATGATAGGGAAGATTCTTGGAAACTAGAAAAATTATCAATTAAAATGCGCTTAGTTTCGTCTAGAGATGGTGCTAAGTTATTAAATTCAAAATAAGTTATTAGCTTGGTTAAAACTCCTTCTAATTCACGCACGTTAGTTTCGGCATTGGTAGCAATGTAGTTTAAGATTTTTTCGTTTAAGAGATAGTTTTTTTCTTGGCACTTGTTTTGCAAGATAGCCATGCGGGTTTCAAAGTCTGGTAAAGTGATATTAGCTACCATGCCCCACTCAAGACGAGAGAGAAGTCTTTTTTCTAAGGCTGGAATTGCCTTTAGTGGTCGGTCGCAAGTTGCTACAATTTGTTTGTTATTTTGGTGGAGTTCATTGAAAGTATGAAAAAATTCTTCCTGAGTACCGTCCTTACCACCTAAAAACTGAATATCATCAATCAATAAGAGATCAATATTCCTATACTTTTCTTTGAGAAATTTAGCGCGGCCACTTTGAATTTCATTAACATAGTCATTGCAGAATTTTTCGGAAGTGACATAAAGGATTCTGTCAGTGGTTTTAGCTAGTTCGTTGCCCACAGCTTGAAGTAAATGAGTTTTACCAAGACCTACTCCGCCATGAAGGACTAAAGGATTGTAAGTTTGACCAGGATTAGCTGCTACTGCTTGGCAAGCAGCGTGGGCTAGTTCGTTATTTTTACCAACAATAAAATTACTAAAGACGTATTTATTGTTTAAGCCAAACTTATTAACATTAGAGTTTTTAAAAGTAATTGGCGTGCTAACTCTCTTGGTAACTACACCATCATCATCAGTACTCTGTTCTTTGTTTTGTTCTTTTACGAAGCCAGCTTTTCTGGTTTCAATTTTATAAACAATATTAATGTCTTTTTCTTTGGTGATATTACGTAAGGCTGTTAATATTTCTTGAAAATACTTCTTTTCTAACCACGCCTTAGTGAAGATATTGGGCACGCAAATAATAATAGAGTTGTTTTCATAAGAGCCGATAAAAGTATTCTTAAACCAGGTGGTAAAGTTAGCTCTAGAAACATTGACTTCTATTTCGCCTAAGACGGCTTGCCACAATTGATCATTATCCATAGAGGTTTTAATTCCTAAACATTATAACAGCTTTTTTATAAAGATAAACGGCAAGACTGTTAATGGAATGTTAATAACTTTTGGTTGATATTATAACCACATTGCAAATAAAAACAAGCTAGCTGTCTAAAAAATATAAATATGCTATAATCTAAGAGCATAAAATAATTAAAAAACCTATGTCTCTGTACAAACAAATTTTTCTGGACGCATTTAATTTTACTAGATGTCATAAGGCACTCTGGATCTTTGGTTTTTTTGCTATCTTGTTTAGTGGTAGTGTTGAAGCTGATTTGTACTACAATTTCCTTAATAGTCAGAAGAATAATTTATACAATCTGGGTCAAATGGCTAGTACTGGCATCTTTAATAAAGAAGTTTGGTTTAATTTGCCACAACAAATCTTTTCTGCGGATAGTTCTATTGGCTTTTTAATTTTTACTTTTTTTGGACTAAGTTTAGCTGCTTTATTTATACTTACCTTGTCGGTTGGCTCACAAGTTTTGATTATTGAACAAAGTAATCTTCTCCTTAATAATCCTAAAGCGCCTCTGGCCAAGTTTAGTGATTTAGTTTTGGCTAACTTTAAAGATCTGCGAGTTATTATTGCAAAGGCTGCTTTCGTCAATGTCTTATTTAAATTTTTTCTAATTATAAGCTTTCTCTTGATCGCTCTACCTATTTTCCTTAGCTCTGGCCTGCCTAATATCATAGCTGACTTTAGTTATTTATTACTTTTTGTTGTCTTGACACCAATTATTATTCTCGGCTCACTCTACTCTAGGTATTTAGTTATCAGTCTAGTTACTAATAAGAATAGCCTTAAGCAGGCCTCTTGCGATGCTTGGAGCTTGATCAGTAAAAGTTGGCTACTAAGTATAGAGATCTCTTTGGCTCTATTTATATTCAATATCTTGTCAGTCTTTATCACCTTAACTATTATTAGCGGCCTAGCTCTGTTATTATGGTTTTTTGCTCTAGCCGCTCAAAGCTTCTCTTATCAAGCTTACGTCTTGGTCATAGCTCTTAGTTATTTCATCTTATTTTTGGTTTTCTTGCTCTGTAATGCCTTACTTTCCACCTTTAGCATTAGTGTTTGGACTAATTTGTACCTAAAACTGACAAAAAGCTCTAAAAACAAGCCGCTACAGGGCTTAGTTGGCAATTTCAGCAAATAGCTTGACTAAAAATAGAGTTGCTGGTATATTCTATTGGTAAATTATATATCTTATGCCACAAAGAACTTATCAGCCAAATGTTCGTAAATCCAAGAAAGATCATGGTTTTCGCGAAAGAATGAGCTCAAAAAACGGTCGCAATGTACTAAAGGCTAGACGCGCTAAGGGTCGTGCTGAATTGACCAAGTAAATTACTGCTAGGGCTATTTTTTTTATTATTTTATTTCTCAATAAAAGATAAGAAAAGTGGCCCTTTTAGTATATTTAGACTATGTTAAAAAGAGATCAGCGACTAAGAAAGACCAAAGAAATTGAGGCTGTTTTTGCTAGTGGCCGCTCTGCTTATTTAGGCGCTATTGGTATTAAGGTTGCTAAAAATAGTCTTACTATTCCTCGTTTTACGGTCTTGGTTAATAAAAAAGTTAGTAAAAAGGCTGTTCTACGCAATAAACTCAAGCGCCGCATCAGAGAAATTTTAAAGAAACAACTAGTTGACCTAGCTCCTCATGATTTTGTTATTATCTGTCAGCCAGCTGCTCTACATCTTGAACTACCTGAGTTAAGGCAAAATCTTCAGGGTCTTTTAGTTAAGCTGCGCATGCTGCTTTAATTTAAAATTTATCACTCCCCTATGCTAAAATCGCTAGACGCTATCCTTGCTTATCTCGCTATTAAAGTAGTTAAATTTTACCAAAAAACCCTGTCTCCTGACCACGGTTTGTTTAAAAAAAACATCCCCTACTGTCGCTTTCAACCAACCTGTAGCGAGTATTGTTTGACCGCCTTTAATAAATATGGTTTTATTAAAGGTGCAGCTAAGTCTACTTATCGTATTTTGCGCTGCAATCCTTTTAATCCTGGTGGTTATGATCCGCTTAAATAATTAAATTTATGGCATCATTTTTTGAAACAATCTTTTATCAGCCAGTTCTTAACTTGTTTATTTTCTTTTATAATATTGTCCCGGGTCACGAAATCAGCTTAGCAGTAGCTCTATTTGCTCTAGCTATTAAGTTGATTCTCCTACCATTCTCTCAAAAAGCCTTGCAATCTCAAAAAGCCTTGCAGGATCTACAGCCAAAGCTCGAAGCCCTAAAGAAAGAATACGCTGATAGCAAGGAAAAGTTGACTGCTGCTATGATGGCGCTCTACAAAGATAATAAAGTCAATCCCTTCTCTTCTTGTTTGTTAATGTTAGTGCAACTCCCCTTCTTTATTGCTGTTTTTAACATGTTTAAAAAAGAATTAACTGGTCAAGGCTCAAATCTGGTCTATTCTTTTATTAGTAATCCTGGTGTGCTTAATACCAGCGCTTTCTTTGCTGTTGATTTTGCTAAGCCTAATATTATTTTAGCTATTTTGGCCGGTATTGCTCAATTTGCTCAGGTGAAGATGATGCCTCAAGTAGCTCCAGCTATCAATAGCGACGGCTCTAAAGACGAGAATATCGCTGCTATGATGAATAAGCAGATGATGTACATCTTCCCTGTCCTCACTATCTTTGTTTGTTTGAGTTTACCTTCTGGACTCGCCTTCTATTGGTTAATAATCACAGTCCTCACTATCATCCATCAAGAATGGTTGTTTAAAACCAAGTCCTCTAAGTAATCCACAAATACAATAATAAAAAATCCCGATCTCTCGGGATTTTTTTTGTAGTCTTTTTAAAATTAGCAATGAAAAAGGGCTCAGTCTGTGCCCTAATATAAATATTAAATTGGCAAGAGCTTGAGCCCGGTTTTTGTTTATCGTAAAAAGATAATATTTTTATTATATATTCTCACGACAAGTATAGAATATCACCAATTGAATAGTAACTATTTAGTTACTGATTTTATTTTATTTTTGTTTGATTGAATTTCAATCAGTGAATTCTAATTAAGTTTAAAGAGCAACTTATAAACTCAGTATAGCATTTTTTGAGAAAGCGGTCAAGGGTCTGTTAATAACAAAGACAAGTATTTAATATTAGCTATTTATTAAGATGAGCAAAAACTTATCAACAAACTTATCCACAAGTATTTAGAAACTAATCTTTTATTTTTGTAAAAAACGATTCTAAAACAGGGGACTTATCCACAACTTATCAACATAAAAAGTAAAAAAATAAAACAAGCCAGTAAATAAGCTTGTTTTAAATAGGGGATTGCCTTCTTTTCTTATTGAGGTCACGGTGGGAGTCGAACCCACGAATGACAGTTTTGCAAACTGTAGCCTTAGACCACTTGGCAACGTGACCAATTCAAGTAATATAACAAATGATCTTAATTAATTCAAGTAAATAAATAGTCCGTGTTAGACACGGACTATTTATTTACTTTAAGGCTAGTTCTGATTCAGTTTTGACAATGCTGATGATTTTAACATTTAGATTTCTGCGGCCGAATTTCAAAGCTTCCTTCTTCTGATCATAGCTCATAGCAATGTCTACATTATTAGGATAGCGGCTATTCATGCGGTCTACAACTAGACATTCACCATAGCCTTCAATTTCTAGGATAGTGCCAAAGGGGACGAAGTTAGCAGCACAACGTTTATAGCCGGCAGCCAGAGCATTACAGATATTTTCGCCATTAGCGGCCGTACAAGGGTCGCCATCGCACTGATTGACGTCACCAGCATTATAAGCACTAATAGTACGTATACGCCTAGATTTAACAATTTTTTTAATTACTTTAGTTGTATCAATGGTTTTTATTTCACCGCCATCTTCTTTTTCTGGAGCGGTAATAACTGCAGGAATTAGCAGGGGAGTCTTATTTAGCTCTTCAGCTCTAGCTTCCTTGGCGTGTAATATGCCAGTTGAGCCAATGCTTTGTTGCATCAAAGAGATGATCAGAATAAAAACTATTTTTTTAATTTGTTTCTTCGTAAAAAACCGTCTACTGTAGTAAAATGGATTCATAGTGTAGCTTAAAAATAAAAAGACTAGCTTAAAGGCTAGAACTTTTTAATGGTTGATTGTAGCACAAAGAAGAAAAAATGTCAATGATTAACAGCTCTAAATTATCATTTTTCTGAGTTTTTAACAGCTCACAGCGGGCTTTAAATTACATCTAAATAATGTTTAATATTAGCCATATTATTAGATTTTAGAGTGACAGCCACTACCTCTAATTTGACATTTTGTAGGGCTATTTTGTTTTTGTGGCAATAGCTTTGAACGCCACGTAGGAAAGCTTGGTGTTTCTTAGAGCTAAGTAGCTCCTCGGCTTGCCATAATTGGCTCTCTGAAGACTTGGTTTTGACCTCGATAAAGGCAGTTTTGGCACCAATCTTTGCTATAATATCAATTTCAAAATAAGATAATTTGATGTTGCGAGCAATAACTAAGTAGCCTTTTTGCTCTAAAAATTTAACAGCCAAGTCTTCGCCCAGTCTGCCAACTATTTGTTTTTGCATACAAAAAGCTCAATATTATTGAGCTTTTTTAGGTATATATTTTTTAAAATCTTTTTCTTGTTGGATCTGCTCTAGGCGATTTGGTAGTTTTTTGAATTTTTTCAATAAGAAAAATAAATACAAGGCGTTAGCTAGTAGCCACAAGGGTAGCCAAAATTTAGCCGAGAAAAAGGGGATGCCTTGATGGTAGCAAAGAGCCATGATCCAACTTAGAGCCAAGTTGCTGATAGCAAAGTTCTCTAGTCTGTACCACAGGCTCTTGCTGTAATCTTTATTTTTTTGTTTATTTTTAGCCAAATAAATCAAGTAAGCACAAGCCAGTCCCACTAGCACTAGGGCTAGTACGGCTGATCTAGAAAGCAATTCTGGTCGTGTATTGAACCAATAGTCAAGGCTAAATAATGGAGTCATATTAAATTTTTGTTAAGACTAGGCCGAAGTGATGTTGGCCAGCTGTGAATTCACTGTCTAAATATAAACCTATTTTTTTGCTGGCGTCAACTAGCTTGTTTCTATCTATTCTACTGGATTCTTCTGGTCCAAGCGGTGAGTGGTGTCTAGACCAGTCTATTATGATTATTTTAGCGTCTTTTTTGCTGATTCTAGCAGCTTCTTTGATAACCTCTAGCGGCTTCTTTGTTTGATGTAAGATATTTATTAAAAAACTAGCATCTAGGCTGGCCGGTTCTATATTAGTAGCTCCAACAAGCTCTAAATTGCTCCAAACGGTCTTAATTTGGCTTAAATTATGCAAATCTCTCTCTTTGACGACTAGCTCTAGATGGCTCTTGATTATGTCTATAGCATAGACAGATCCGTGGTTACCAACTAATTTAGCTAACATAAAGACAAAGTGTCCATTACGACCACAACCAAAGTCGGCCACTCTTTGTCCAGACTTTAGGCCGCTTCTCTCCACTATCAGCTCTAGGTTTAACAGCTTAGTTGTAAAATTTGCTTGGCTCATAATATTTAATAATACATTCATTATAGTTATTTTACTAAAATAAAACAAGTCTGAGCTGTTCTTTGTAGAGCTTTTTAAAAATGTCCACGCTAATCTAGACAAATCGCCAACACTGTCCACAAATATGTAGACATTTCTACTCGATAAGAAATTTTTTTAAAAAACAGCACTAATGTCCACATTAATCTAGACATTAAAGCGCCAATGTCCACAAATATGTGGACATAACACAAAAAAACAGCACAAAAGCCGCAATGTCCACGCTAATCTAGACAAATCGCCAACACTGTCCACAAATATGTAGACATTTCTACTCGATAAGAAATTTTTTTAAAAAACAGCACTAATGTCCACATTAATCTAGACATTATTTTTTTGAGATTTTTTTTGTTCCGCGCGGAACTAAAAATAACCAATCTGCTCATTTGCTCTTATTCTTCTTGAAAATAACAAAAAAACAGACCTAAGTCTGTTTTTTTAATGAGTGGACCGTAAGGGAGTTGAACCCTTGACCTCTTCCATGCCATGGAAGCGCTCTAGCCAACTGAGCTAACGGCCCATATTATATATATGGTGGCTACTAATGTATTTTTATTACAGAGTTGATTATAATCAGCCCTAAAGGACTTGTCAATATCAATCTAGGTCTCGTGGGTGCTCTCGGCAGGAATCGAACCTGCATCTAGACGTTAGGAGTGTCTTATTCTATCCATTGAACTACAAGAGCCTTTACTAGCTATAAAGCTATATAAATACTAGATTAAAGCCATAAAATAAGCAAGTAAAAATTGACAAAAGCTGGTCTTTTGCTAAAATAAAGCTATTGAAATTAATTCTAAAGCTATGTTCAATAAGAATACTCCAGAAGGGGGATCGATTGATAAAAAAGACATTGAGACTATTATTGGCGCTTCAGTTAAGGTTGAAGGGAATTTTAGTTGTGAGGGTAATATGATCATTGATGGACAAGTTAAGGGTAATGTTCAAACCAACGGCTTTTTGCAGGTTGGCAGGACAGCTATAGTGATTGCTGACGTTAAGGCTGGTAATTCTAAGATTGGCGGAGAAATTCGAGGCACTGTTAAAATCGACGGTTATCTAGAGATTAACGAAACTGCTAAGATTTATGGCGATATCGAAGCTTCTAGTATTTCTATTGCTCGTGGCGCATTTATTAGTGGGCATTGCTCGACTTTAGCTGAGACACAAGGCCCTAAAAAGAAGTCAGAATCCAAGAGTTCAGTTGATAACAGCTAAAATAAAGAATCATTGTGCATACATACATTTACGACACATTTCTAACTGATCAAAAGTATTTTCCAGCTATCAGTGCCATTGAGGCTAAATTGACTGAGGCTGGTTTGGGCGGGAGAATATGTCGTCTTAGCCCTCTCCGTAGTCTAAGAGATGTTATTGCTCAAGAGCTCAAAAGATTGCCAAAAACCCTTGTAATTGTTGGTAATGACTCGATTGTCAGTCAGGCTATTAGTATTATGGGCGGTAATGACATTCCTTTAGGTATTATACCAATCGGTGAGCCTAACAATATTGCTGCTAGACTAGGTATTAATGAAGAAAATGCTTGTGCTATGCTATCGGCTAGACGTTTAGTGGAAATAGATCTTGGAGCAGTTGATAACAAAACCTTTTTAAAAAGCGCTGAAATATCCGGTGATAAGCTTAAGTTATTAATTAACAATAACTACTACGTAGAGACTAATGGTGCTAAAGTTGAAATTGTTAACTCTTTGCTTAACGAAGAAGTTAATGATTTGCCAGCTAAGACTAGTGAACGACAGGGTCAGTTGCA
>CAYSXQ010000003.1:27052-46715 GCA_964435085.1 uncultured Gammaproteobacteria bacterium
ACGAAGAAGTTAATGATTTGCCAGCTAAGACTAGTGAACGACAGGGTCAGTTGCATCTAGTTATCAGCAAAGAAATCATTAAAAAGGGCTTGTTAAAAAATACTAAATCTATTGAGCAGTCAGTGCTTCTGTTTACAGATCTAGCTATTGCTAGTGACAATGCGACTATTACCTTGGACGGCTTTGTGAAAATAACTAATCCTCAAAACATCTCTGTGTTACCTCGAGGACTTAGAGCTATCGTCGGTCGGCAAAGAAGCTTCTAGTCTGAGATATTTAAATTATTAAAGTAGTTAACTAAATTTATAACCTAATTATATGGTATTAATACCTACAGTTATCGAGAAAAATGGCCAAATGGAGCGAGCTTATGATATTTACTCCCGACTACTCAAAGATCGTATTATTTTCTTAGGTGAGGCGATTAATGACCATGTTGCTAACATTGTCATTGCTCAATTACTATTCTTGGACTCAGAAAGCAAGGATAAGGACATTAAATTCTATATAAACACCCCCGGGGGGTCTGTTAGCGCTGGTCTAGCTATTTACGACACTATGCAGCACGTCAAAGCCGACGTCTCCACTATTTGTATTGGTATGGCTGCCTCGATGGGCGCTCTACTACTCACTGCCGGTGCCAAAGGCAAGCGCTTTTCTCTGCCTAATAGCGAGATTATGATCCACCAAGTCATGAGTGGCATGGAAGGCCAGGCTAGCGACATTAAGATTCATGCCGAGCATATTCTCAAGGTTAAGGATAAGATGAATAAGCTTATGGCTAAGCACACTGGTCAAAAAATAACTACCATTGAACGAGATACCGATCGTGATAATTTTATGAGCCCTGAAGAAGCTTGTAAATACGGCTTAATTGATAAAATCATCTCCAAATAATAATAAAAAGACAACCTCTGTTTCAGGGGTTGTTTTTTTATTTTTCATAATGGGTTATACTGCAAGCACTAGGGTTTTGTGAATAAGCTATGTCATTTTTTAAAGCCAAGTCTGTTAAACTTTTTACTGATTATCAACCAGACTTAAATCAGCTAGCGCAACTAGCAGAATCTCAAAATTCAGCTGGAAGACTAGCTATCGATGTTTATAAAACAGACGGTGCCTTAGTGGTTCGCTCAACTATCGCTGGGGCTACAATTGACGACCTGGAAATAATCATTGATAATCAACTCTTGATTATCAAAGGTCAGCGATCAGAACCAGAAGTTGCCGACTACCTTGATTACTTGCACCGCGAATGTTACTGGGGAGCCTTTTCTCGCACTATCAGTCTGCCCTTAGTGGTTAATGAAGAGGCAGTTGAAGCTGACCTCCACAACGGAGTTTTAACAATTATTTTGCCAATCAAGGATTCTCAGGTCTACTAATATGAAAATAAATTTTAAAATTGTTGCTCTTAATGAAAATGAAGTAGAATTAATAGACGACAAGGACTTTAATTTGAAATTACCAAGACGTTATTTTGATGAACAGCTAGTTCTTGGTCAGGAAATAACTATTAATTTTGCTAACTACAGTGCTGCCAGAGAAATTTTACAAGAAATTTTCAAAACTACCTAAATGACCAAGTCTAAACATTTAAAACTAAATCCTCTACAAAAGAAGCTAGCTATTGGCGCTACTTCTTTTGCTTCGTTTATCTTGCTAGTTGTCGTGGCTAATTTAGTTTATGGTCAGATTTATTATGATCGAGTTTATCCACGAAGTTATTTTCTCGGTAATAATATTAGTGGTTTATCTAGCTCAGAATTGCGTCAGTTGATTGCTACTAAAACAGCTACGCTTAATGATGGTCTGAACGTTTGCTTGCTTGGTGATTGTTTGGGTATTAAGCCTAGTGCTAGTGCTAATATTTCTTCTAGTTCGGTTAATATCTTCACTATTAATAATGACGAGCTCTTTGATCAGGCTTTTAATTTTGGTCGTCGTGGTGATTTTGGTCAAAATCTTTGGGATAATATTTTTGCACTATTGCGTCCTCGCCGTCTCGATCTCAATCCTACTCTTGATCAGGAAGCTCTAACAGAACTATTAAAAAATTACTTTGATTACAGCGCTAAAGATTTTAAAAATGCCGACCTTGCTGTTGATAAAAACAATCAGCTAGTTATTTTAAATGAAGAGGACGGCTGGGAGCCTGATTATCAGCAGGCCATCGAGGCTCTGAGAAGATCTTTGGCTAGCGGTGAAAACTCTGATATTAACCTGCAAATAAAAAAGAATAGACCACAGATTCTTCGCGCTGATTTACTTAATCTCAATGAGCAGGCCGATTTGCTTTTAGCTAAATTTCCAGTCACCTGGCGCTATCAAGAAAAAAAATGGTCACTCTCTGTCGATGAGGCCAAGACCTTGCTCGGCTTAGGCTTAAATCAGGCTTCTCAACCAGAGCTAATCTTTGCTAAAGATAAAATTCAAAAATATCTCAGCGGTAAAATAAATAAAGACATAGCAGTAGCTCTCGTTGAGCCGAAATTTAAGATTAGTGAAGGCCGTGTTTATATCGAAGAAGAGGCGAGAGATGGTCTCGAAATTAATTATGAGACAAGTATTCTTAATTTCTTTACCGCTCTAGCTCAAGGTCAGAAGGAGATAGATCTAGCTGTCCAGAAAACTACCAGTCAAGCTAAAGAATTAGCCGGCCTTGAGCAGTTAGAGATAGTCGGTATCGGCACCTCAACCTTTGCTGGCTCACCAGCTAATCGTCGCGTTAATATTAAGACTGGAGCAAGCGCTATTAACGGTGTCTTGATTAAGCCTGGTGAAGAATTTTCTTTGATCAAGGCTCTAGGCAAAATTGACGGAACTACCGGCTACTTACAAGAACTGGTCATCAAAGAAAATAAAACCACCCCTGAATACGGCGGCGGTCTCTGTCAGATTGGTACTACGCTCTTTCGTGCTGTAGTAAACTCCGGTTTGCCAGTCACTATGCGTCGCAATCATTCTTATCGCGTCGCCTACTACGAACCAGCTGGCACTGACGCCACTATCTACGACCCACTGCCAGACTTTAGGTTTATGAACGACACCGGCAAGGCGCTGTTACTACAAACCAAAATCTCCGGCGACAAAGCGGTCTTTACTTTCTGGGGCACTCGCGATGGCCGTACTGTCAGCTCTACTAAGCCAGTTATCTACAATATCGTTAAGCCTGGACCAACTAAGTTAGTTGAAACTACCGACCTTAAGCCTGGTGAAAAGAAATGTACCGAAAAAGCCCACAACGGCGCTGATGCTTATTTTGATTATCAAGTCATCTATCCAAGCGGTGAAGAGAAGAAAGTTCGTTTCTCCTCACACTACGTACCGTGGCGCGAAGTTTGTTTGGTAGGAGTAGCGGCTACTTCGACCACTCCTATGGTTGAGACTAATTCAGAGCCAGTGCTTAACTAAACTAAGTAAAATTTCTCAAAATAAAAACCACCCCTAGAGGTGGTTTTTAGTAAGCTTAGCTAAAGCGGGCAGGCAAAGAAATTTCCGTTAATGAAAATCCAGTCGTAACCAGATAAGGATTAACAGTAAAATCCCCATGCTTGTCGTGCCTGGCCCGATTCAGCTAACCTTGGTCAATTTTTAATTGATATGTGAATATATCATATTGCTGGATTATTGTCAAGGGTAAAAATACAGTTAATTTATTTTTAGTAAAATAGCTAATATTAAATAAATAATAAATTTAAAATTACCACTAAGCAAACAGATCCTAGAGATAAAAATAAAAAAGAGCGGAAGCCTATCTCCGCTCTTTTCGAGGTTTATAGGTTTTTTACAAAACCTTTTTCAAATACTTGCCAGTATAACTCTCTTTAACCTTGGCTACATCAGTTGGGGTGCCTGTGGCCACAATCTGACCACCGCCAGCTCCACCTTCTGGGCCGAGGTCAATGATCCAATCGACCGACTTAATCACATCGAGGTTATGTTCAATAATCAAGACGCTGTTATTTCGATCAACTAGTTTATTTAAGACTACGAGCAGGCGCTTGATGTCTTCGAAGTGTAGACCGGTGGTTGGTTCATCTAGGATATACAAAGTCTTACCAGTTGCGCGACGAGATAATTCAGTCGCCAGTTTAATTCTCTGCGCTTCACCGCCTGAGAGAGTGGTGGCACTTTGACCGAGGCGAATATAAGACAGACCGACTTCATTAAGAGTAGTTAATTTCTGACGCACGATCGGAATATTGCTAAAGAAGTCTTTGGCTTCTTCGACAGTCATATTGAGCACCTGAGAAATATTTTTGCCTTTATAGTGGACGTCGAGAGTTTCTTTGTTATAACGCTGACCATGACAGACGTCACATTCGACATAGACATCAGGCAAGAATTGCATTTCGATTTTCAGTGAGCCATCGCCAGAACAAGCTTCGCAGCGACCGCCTGTGACATTGAAGGAAAAACGACCGGTTTTAAAACCACGCAATTTTGATTCAGGCAAGGAAGCAAAGAGATCGCGGATCGGGGTGAAGAGTCCGGTGTAAGTGGCTGGGTTAGAGCGGGGAGTGCGACCGATCGGCGACTGGTCGATATCAATTACTTTATCAATATTGTTTAGCCCTTCAATGCTCTTGTGCGCACCCGGTGCGGTCTTGGCTCGATAGAATTTCTGGTTCAAAGCATTAGCTAAGATATCGGTCATCATGGTGGACTTACCAGAGCCGGAGACACCGGTGATAGCAACGAGCTTGCCGAGTGGTATTTCTACATTAATATTTTTTAAATTGTGTTCAGTAGCACCAATAATTTTAATCGACTTGCCATTACCGGCTCGATATTTCTTTGGCTGCTGGATCTTTTGCTTGCCGGAGAGGTAGGCGCCAGTCAGTGACTTAGGATTAGCACAGACTTCAGCGGGCGTCCCGACGGCAATCACTTGTCCGCCATGTTCACCAGCCCCCGGACCGATGTCGATCAGATAGTCACTCTCCATCATCGTCGCTTCGTCATGCTCGACGACAATAACTGAGTTACCGAGGTCACGCAGGTTTTTCAAAGTAGTAATCAATTTGTCATTATCACGTTGATGTAAGCCGATTGATGGTTCATCCAAGATATAAATAACGCCAGTTAAACTTGTTCCGATCTGTGTGGCTAGGCGAATACGCTGCGATTCACCGCCAGATAGCGACGCACTACGACGATCAATAGTTAGATAGTCTAGACCGACATTGGACAAGAAATTTAATCTCAAAATAATTTCCTTTAAGATCGGTGAGGATATTTTTAACTCCTTAGCATTAAGCTTCTTGTCAGTAATTAAATTCTGGAAGTAGTCACGAGTTTCATTAATTGGTAATTTAGACACCTGATGAATATTGCTCTCACCAACTGTTACTGCCAAATACTCTTTCTTGAGTCGCTCACCATGGCAAGTCGGGCAGTCTAGTGCACGCATATAGACTTCAATCTCTTTGCGGATATAGTCTGATTCAGTTTCTTTGAAACGTCTTTCCATTTCTGGAATCACACCCTCAAATGATGTGGTGCGTGAACCGCTGAAATTCTCACTATTATACTTCACATCAAATTGCTTGTCAGAACCATAGAGGACAATATCAAGCTGCTTGCTAGTCAAATCTTTAAGTGGGGTGTTTAAATCAAAACCACAACTTGCCGCTACAGTACCTAGCAGCTTTAAGCGCCACATCTGACCACCCGTGTTATTGTGTGACCAGGGCTTAATCGCACCTTGGGCAATAGTCAATTTATAATTAAGAGCGAGTTCCGGATCAATTTCTAATTTGGTGCCCAGGCCATCGCAGTCAGGACATGCCCCGTGCGGTGAGTTAAAAGAAAAATGTCGCGGTTCGAGTGTTGAGAGGCTAAAGCCACAAATCGAGCAGGCTAGTAGTTTAGAAAAGATTTGTAGTTTGCCGTCTTCGCCAGCAATGGTAACAATACCATTAGCCAAATCCAAGCCTTTCTCAATTGATTCATTGAGTCGTGAGAAGTCTTGCTTATCATTACTAACTGGCGCGCGATCAATGACAATTTCCAAGCTATGCTTGAGCTTCTTATCAACATTCAAATCTTCAAATTCTTCTAGACTCATGACGCTGCCATCAAAACGTACACGACTAAATCCAGCCCGCACGACGCCACTGATGACGCTCTTGTGTTCGCCTTTCTTGTCTTGGATGATGGGCGCCAGAATCATGATTGTCTGGCCATTGTAAGCAGACAAAACTTTTTCCATGATCTCATCTTGGGTATAGGGCTTAATCGGAATGTGACAATCTGGGCAATGCGGCACGCCGATCTTGGCAAAGAGTAAGCGGAGGTAGTCATAAATTTCCGTCACGGTGCCAACAGTTGAGCGGGGATTAGATGAAGTTGATTTCTGGTCAATAGAAATAGCTGGCGACAAACCTTCAATAGAATCTACGTCAGGCTTATCCATTAGTCCGACGAATTGTCGAGCGTAAGCGGACAGGGATTCGACATAACGACGCTGACCTTCGGCATAAATAGTATCGAAAGCCAGGCTCGACTTACCCGAGCCAGAGAGACCAGTAATAACCACTAATTGGTTACGAGGAATATCGATATCTAAATTTTTTAAATTATGAACCCGAGCCCCACGGACTTTGATAAAATTATGAGCATCTGGCTTATTTATGATCGTTTGAGATTTTTTCATTTTTATAGTTGAAATTGCCTGTCAGTGTAGCAGGATTAGGCGCTTTAATCAAGCTTGGCGGATATTTCGGGGAGATCTCCAAATAAAAACCCTTCTGCGAGAGAAGGGTTGGTATACATATCTATTTGGTTTTAGAAACGTTTTAAAAATTGATCAATATTCTCAATGTTTTTAATAGCTTCTTCACTTTTTGGTTTTTTAAGAGCTGGTATTTTTGCTGTCAGCTCATTTGCATTAATGTTTTGTGTGTCTTTGTTGTTAATTGCATTATGCCTTTGCACTTCTTCTAGTTTGTCCAGTGGTATGTTGCCACCGAGCTTTCTTTCTAGTCTTTTGACAAAATCCGACTTCTCTTCAGGTGCATTCTCTGATGTATTCTCTGATGTATTCATCACAGTCTCCTAAAATATGTTTAAAGAACAACCACTCTTAAAATGATTTAATCATAAAATCAATGATTTTAGATATACAGCAAAGACCAAAACAAGTCAATTATCTTGACTTAAAGTAGATTTAAAGCTATAAATGGAGGGTAGAGAATAATTCTTGATTTTTTTTCAAGAGTTTATTTTGTGTTTTATGAACAATCAGGCTTGGTGGCAAGCAAGTTTAGAATTATTTGCTAAGTTGTCATCATTAATCGGTATTCCTATCGTCATCGCTGCTCTCTTGGGCCGCTGGCTAGATAAGAAATATAATAGCGAACCTTGGCTGTTTTTAGCCTGTATTGGCCTTGCCTTTATGGTCTCTACTATAGGTCTAGTGATCATTACTAAGGCTGAATATAAGAAACTTGGCGAAGAAAAAAAGGACTATGACGGAAAATCATGAGGAAATAAAGCATGAGCATACTCTATATTCAGAGCCAATCGCGCATCTGGGTACTTTTACAATTACTAATTCGCTCTTGAATTCTTGGTTAACGGTCATTATTGTGGTGGCTTTAGCTCTGGCTATTAGAAAGAAAATCACCATAGTTCCAACTGGTCTGCAGAATTTTTTTGAAAGCGTCATCGAGCTATTTCTAGGCTTATTTGACAGTGTTACTGGCTCTCGAGAGAAATCAACGCAACTTGCCCCTTTTGTCATGGCTTTCTTCTTCTTTATTCTCATTAATAACTGGCTCGGCATCTTGCCTGGCATCGGTTCGGTGGGCATGATTGTGTCTGAGCATGGTGAAAAGGTCTTTGTACCCTTTTTCCGTGGTGGCACAGCTGATTTGAATACTACTTTGGCGCTCGCCACTATTGGTGTCGCCGCTAGTCATATTTTTGGTGTAATGATGATTGGTTGGTGGAAACATCTTAATAAATTTGTTAACATTCAGGCTATCTTGGATATCCCTAAGAAAATAATCAAGAACCCAACTATTATCTTGGTCAATCCCATCAAGGCCTTTGTTGGTCTGATTGAAATTATCGGTGAATTGGCAAAAGTCGCAAGTCTCTCTTTTCGTCTCTTTGGTAATATTTTTGCTGGTGAGGTTTTATTAGCTTCAATGTCAGCTATTCTAGCCTTCGGTATACCTATTCCTTTTATGTTCTTGGAGATTATCGTGGGGCTAATACAGGCACTCATCTTCTCAATGCTGATCTTGATTTATTTATCAACAAGCAGTGTCGCCGAAGAACACTAAAAGTCTAAGGTCATAAGTCTAAGGTCAAAAGTAGCTCCATCTTTCGACTTTAGACTTACGACTTTCGACCAGGAGTTGTTTCAATTAATTATTAATTTAATAAAAAAATATATGGAAAATATCATGTTAGCTAAAGCTATTGCTATCGGTCTTGGTTCTATCGCCCCTGCTCTTGGCATTGGTTGGATTGGTGCTAAAGCCATGGAATCAATCGGTCGTAACCCAGAAGCTGCTGGTAAGATCATGGTGCCAATGCTACTCGCTTGCGCTTTCGCTGAAGCAGTTGCTATTTACGCTTTGGTTATTGCCTTTAGTATCAAATAGTCTTTTGACTTGCTGCTCGTCACCTTGGTGAGCAGTTGTTAAAATATTATTATATGGATTCAATCATTTCTACTTTTCATCTCGATCTTAAGTTGTTTATTGCTCAGTTAGTTAACTTTGCGATAGTTTTTGCGACGCTCTACTTCTTTGCCTTTAAGCCACTCTTCAAGACTATGGCCCAGCGCACTAAGAAGATTGAACAAGGTCTTGCTGATGCTAAAGAGTCCGGCGAGCGTCTAGAGCGCAGCCAAGCTGAGCAAACAGAAATCATTAAGCAGGCTAGACTCGAAGCCATTGCTATCATCGACAAAGCTAACAAGCAAGCCGAGGCTCGCAAGGCTGAGATGATTGTGAAGGCTCATGAAGAGTTAGGTGCCATGATGAATCAAGAAAAAGAAAAGATGCAGCAAGAGAAGTCCGCTGTGCTAGCGGCTATCAAAAAAGACGTTGCTGACTTAGTTATCAAAGCAATTGCTAAAATTTTGCCTGATAAACTATCCGCTGAGGACGAACAAAAGCTTTTTAAGTCACTGCTTAAATAATATGAAATACGATGCTAAGCGCTACGCCCAAGCTTTATTAGACTTAAGCGCAGGCAAGACTAAAAATGAACTAGCTGGCGTGATGGAAAATTGGTTTAACTTAATCAGTGAACGCAGGCAAGATAGCCTCTTGCCACAGATCAGTCAGGAGCTAGAAGCATTATTTGATATCGATCAAGTTACTGTCACTGTTGAATCAGCCAAGGTCTTAGATAAAAAAACTAAAGACTGGTTAGCTGATTATCTGACTACTATCATCACTGACAAAAAAATTATTATCACTGAAAAACTTAATCCCGGTCTGCTCTCAGGTTACCTTATTAAATATCAAGACAAGGAATTGAATCTAAGTCTTAACGGAATATTAAACGATTTGCGCAGTCAAATCATTGCCTAAAAATTATGTCAAACACTAAAGATTTCATCCTCGAACAAATCAAAGACCGTATCAATGGTTTTGCGGCGAGCGCCAAAGAGCAGACAGTAGGCGAGGTTTTAAAGGTTTCTGATGGTATCGCAACTCTCTCTGGCTTGTCTGATGTCATGATGAGTGAGATTATCGAGTTTGTTACCACGACTGGTGTTATCAATGGTGTTGCTCTTAACCTCGAAACTGACACGGTTGGTGCTATGATTTTAGGTGATGGTAGCGCTGTCCGCGAAGGCGACCAAGTGCGTGCTACCAAGAGAATTTTAGAGGTGCCAGTTGGACCTGCTATGATCGGCCGTGTGGTTAATCCTTTGGGCGAAGCTCTCGACGGCAAAGGCGCTATCAGCGCCGAAAGATTTAATCCGATCGAAAAGATTGCTCCTGGTGTCATTGCTCGTGCTTCTGTTAATCAGCCCCTTCAAACCGGTATCAAAGCTATCGACTCCATGGTGCCAATTGGTCGTGGTCAGCGAGAACTGATTATCGGTGATCGCCAGATTGGTAAAACAGCTATTGCTATTGATGCTATTATCAATCAGCGTGGTCAAAATGTGAAGTGTGTTTACGTCGCTATCGGTCAAAAGGAATCCAAGATCGCAAGCATCATGGCTAAGCTCGAAGCTTCTGGTGCTATGGCCTACACTACAGTAGTTTTGGCTGGTGCTAGTGCTCCTGCTTCTTTGGTTTATCTCGCACCTTATGCTGGCTGTGCCATTGCTGAATATTTCTTAGATAAGGGCGAAGATGTTTTGATTGTTTATGATGATCTCTCTAAGCACGCCATCAGCTACCGCGAAATTTCTTTGCTCCTCAAGCGTCCGCCAGGTCGTGAAGCTTATCCTGGTGACGTCTTTTACCTCCACTCCAGACTGCTCGAACGCGCTTGTAAATTAAGTGCTGATTACGGTGGTGGCTCCATTACCGCTTTGCCAATTATCGAAACTCAAGCCGGCGACGTCAGTGCTTATATTCCAACTAACGTCATCTCTATCACTGACGGTCAGATCTATCTCGAAGCCGATCTCTTCTACAAGGGCAATCGTCCAGCGATTAACGCTGGTCTCTCTGTCTCTCGTGTCGGTTCTAGTGCTCAAATCAAAGCTATGAAAAAGGTGGCGGGTAAGATTCGTCTCGAAGCTGCTCAGTTCCGTGAACTCGCCGCCTTCGCTCAGTTTGGCTCAGACCTCGATGAAGAAACTAAGAGCAAGCTTGAACGTGGTAAGCGTCTAATCGAAGTTTTCAAGCAGGATCAATACGCTCCGCTAGAAGTTGCTAAGCAGGTTATTATCTTCTATGCACTCTCTAATGACTATTTGAATGATGTGCCAGTTGAATTAGTAAGTCGCTTCGAACGCGAGCTCTATGAATATCTAGATAACCAGCATCCAGACATTGTTAAGACTATTAACAGCACTAAAGAACTTGGTGATGAAGTGCTCGGTAAATTAAAGGCCGCTCTCACTGAATATAAATCTACCCTTGATTATCTACAAGCTTAATAGCTATGGCCAAGACTAAAGAAATACAACGACGCCTCAAGTCGATCAACAACATCAAGAAGATCACTAAGGCGATGGAAATGGTAGCAGCTGCTAAGATGAGGCGGGCAATTGAGGCTGTCTTGAGGACTAGAGATTATGCTCATTTGAGTTGGGAAACAGCTTTGAATCTGGCTACCATCAGTGAGTCTAAACGTGAGCCACTACATCCTTTATTAGCCTCTAGGCCAGTCATTAACAGGGTTGCTATTATTGTCATGACTTCTAATCGTGGTCTATGTGGCGGCTTTAACGCTAATTTATTAAACAAGGTTCGACAGTCCATCAAGAAGTATCATTTTTCTAATGGAGCTTTGACTACTACTCCAGAATTTATTTTGGTTGGCAAAAAAGCAGAATCTCTTATCAATCTTGGTTATAAAATAGCTGCTGATTTTCCCAAGTCAGACAGTTTACATAATTTTGAAGAAGTTCATCCTTTATCTCAGCTTGTTATTAATGACTTTCTTAGTGGTCACTACGATAAGGTCTTAGTTGCTTACACCGACTTTATTAATCCTATCAAGCAAGTTCCTCGTATCAAGCAGCTTTTACCAATCAGTCTGACGAATCAAGAGGATCAGTTTAATACCAATCATATCACTTCCTTGGTTGATGATCATTTAGCTTCTGAGTTAATTTTTGAGCCATCACGTCAGGTTGTTATGGATAAAGTTTTGCCTAAGCTGATCGAAGTGCAAATTTTCCAGGCCATGCTTGAGGTGAATGCTTCTGAGCACAGCGCGCGTATGTCAGCTATGCGTCAAGCGAGTGATGCTGCCGGTGATATGGTAGAAGAGCTAACACTATTTTTCAATAAAGCTAGACAGGCGAGTATTACAGCTGAGATTGCTGAAATCAGTGCTGGAGCCAGCGCCTTAATCGATAACTAATTTTATTAATATGAAACACACTAAAAACGAAGGAATAGTTAAGCAAATTATCGGTGTAGTTGTCGATGTTTTCTTTGCTTCTGATTTGCCAAAAATTTATAACGCTCTTGAACTGGATAATCATGGTCAAAAGCTAACTCTCGAAGTTGAGCAACATCTCGGTAACGGCATTGTCCGCACTATCGCTATGGGCACAACCGATGGGCTGAAGCGTGGTGACAAAGTTATTGATACGGGTGAACCAATTTCTGTGCCAGTCGGGCCTGATACTCTCGGTCGTATCTTTGATGTTCTTGGTAATACTATCGACGGCGGCGCTCCAGTTGCTACCAAAGATCGCAGCGCTATCCATCGCAGCGCACCTAAATTCGTCGAGCAGTCCAACAAAATTGAAATTCTTGAAACTGGTATTAAAGTTATCGACTTGATCTGTCCGATCGTCAAAGGTGGTAAGGTCGGCATGTTCGGCGGCGCCGGTGTAGGTAAGACTGTCGTCATCATGGAGCTCA
Organism: uncultured Gammaproteobacteria bacterium; assembly: GCA_964435085.1. Taxonomy (GTDB): domain Bacteria; phylum Patescibacteriota; class Patescibacteriia; order Patescibacteriales; family Patescibacteriaceae; genus UBA917. The sequence continues at coordinate 39,586 of CAYSXQ010000003.1, forward strand.
TCCACAATATCGCTAGCGAACACGGCGGCTACAGCGTCTTTGCTGGTGTCGGCGAAAGAACTCGTGAAGGTAATGATCTTTATCATGAAATGAAAGACTCGGGCGTCATCGACAAAGTTGCTATGGTCTTCGGTCAAATGAATGAACCACCTGGCGCTCGCGCTCGCGTCGCTCTCTCGGGTCTAACTATCGCTGAAAATTTCCGTGACGAACAAGGTCAAGACGTGCTCTTCTTCGTCGACAACATCTTCCGTTTCACTCAAGCTGGTTCTGAAGTTTCAGCTCTCCTTGGTCGTGTGCCAAGCGCGGTCGGCTATCAGCCAACACTGGCTTCGGAAATGGGCGCTCTCCAAGAACGCATTACTTCCACTGACAAAGGTTCCATTACTTCCATTCAAGCAGTTTACGTCCCAGCTGACGACTTGACCGACCCAGCTCCAGCCACCACCTTCGCTCACCTCGACTCGACTGTGGTCTTGTCTCGTGCTCTCTCTGAGCTTGGTATTTATCCAGCTGTCGATCCACTCGACTCTTCTTCGATCATTCTCGATCCGAAGATTGTTGGCGAAGAACACTACGCTGTCGCTCGCGGTGTCCAGAAGATCCTCCAACGCTACAAGGAATTACAAGACATTATTTCGATCTTGGGTATGGAAGAATTGTCCAGTGAAGATAAATTAATCGTCTCCCGCGCCCGCAAAGTGCAGAAGTTCTTATCTCAACCTTTCTTCGTTGCCGAAGCTTTCACTGGTCGTTCTGGTAAGTATGTTAAGTTATCTGACACAGTTGCTGGCTTCAAGGATATTCTTGACGGTAAATATGACGACAAGGCCGAAGACGCCTTCTATATGCAAGGTGGACCTGCTGATATTATCTAATTATGACTAAGAGTCTAAAAATAAATTTTGAATTAGTCACTCCAGAGCGGGTAGTGCTGCGCGCAGAGCTATCGCAGATCAGCGTCCCAACGGTTAGTGGCGAAATAACTATTTTGCCACACCACATCCAGCTGGTTTCCTTGATCAAAGCTGGTGTGATTGAGCTCAAAAAAATTGACGGCAGCATAGAAGTGCTATCTGTTTCTGGTGGCACGCTTGAGGTTTTGGCTGATCGTGTCGTGCTGCTGGCTGACACAGCCGAACGCGCTGCTGAGCTTGATGAAAATCGTATCAAAGAGGCAAGGCTCAAGGCCGAATCTTTGCGTCAAAGCGATCAGCAGGACTTCACTGCTGTCCAGGCCATGGTGGAGAAGGAGCTAGCTCGTCACCACGCTATCAGACGTTGGAAAAAATTAAAAAATATTGAAACTATTAATTAATTTAATCATTACGCCAATTTTCAATCAAGAGCTAAGTGCTAGCCTGCCTGCCGGCAGGCAGGTTGAAAATTGTTAATTGTTAATTGACTATGCCCTACCAATTTAAACATCACGGTCAACATCACTGTGAAGCAGTTGTCCTCAGCTGCATCGATTTTCGTTTCTGGTCACATATCGTCGAGCACATCAAGAATGAATTTAATATCTCTGACTTTGATTTCCCTTCACTGCCAGGCGCGGCTAAGGCTATTAATAATAAGCATAACGACAGTGCTGGCCTAGCTATGAGCTGCATCGATGTTCCTGTCCGACTGCATAATGTTCAGAAAATTATCATCATTAACCACGCCGACTGCGGCGCTTATGGCGGTCGAGCTAACTTCGGTCACGACCTAGAGGCTGAGCTAGCTTTCCATAAGACTGAGTTGCAACTAGCTAAAGACGCTCTTGCTGAAAAATACCCCGACAAAGAAATCATCACTCTCTTTGTTCAATTTAATGAAAAAGACTCTATAGTTGACATATTGACAATTTAATAAATAAGTAGTATATTAAAGAATCATTTTGGTTCTTTTTTATTTTTCAAATATCTACGGGGGTTTCTTATGATCCAAGCTATTGCAGCTAGTTTCGATAATTTTTTTGATGCTAACGCTAAATGTGACGTGTTAGTTATAGCCTGTATGGATAATCGTTTCTGGCCAATCGTTTTAGACTATGTCTCTAATAATCTAAAAGTAAGTCGCTACGATTTATCATTAATACCAGGCGGTATTCAAGCGATTGTGAATAAGGAAGAGGTGGCCATGAAGGCTGTTAATTTGGCTGTTACCGCTCATCATGTAAAGAGGATTTTACTCTTTAATCATGTCGATTGCGGTGCTTATGGCGGTAAAAAGAAATTTGATCATGATCATAGTCATGAGACAAACTTTCATTCTAAAGACCTACTGGCAGCTAAAAGCATAATTGACGAAAGTCATCCTGGCCGGGAAGTTACGACATTTTTCATTAGTCATTGTAGTAAAAATCATAATATTGAAATACTTTCTATTGAGCAATAACCACTCCCTATCATCACGCAAATCTCGCCCTCACAAAGGCGAGATTTTTATTTGACAAAAAGACCTCGGTATTTTATATTAACAGCTCCTTTTGTTCTTTATTTTTTAATATAATTTTGGGGGTATTATGTCGACTATTACTTCGAGCCGGCCTGCAGTAGCCAACTCGTCCTTTGCTGGTAATGAGCTAAAAGCTTTGCTTCTCACGCTAAATGAAAAGAGACGTGAGTTACAGATAGAATTAGTTGGTCTCAAGGAGGCTCATCAGCTTTTTGCTGAACCTGATCAAAAGATTCAAAAACGGATTGATGATTTAGAACAGCGTATCGAAAACCTCGATAACATGGAAACACAGCTTAATAACGGCACTTTCCTTAATAAGTGTAATTATATCATCTGTACTGATCCCATCGGTTTTGAGCGCTTAAAATTCTCAATTGAAACAAGAACTTGTCTTCGTCACTAAATTCACCACCAACACAAAGCCCTTCGCTAAGAAGGGCTTTTATATTTTAGTTTATAATTCACTAAGTAGTACTAATTTCAAATCTTTGCCATGCTCATCATAGGTGGCCAGTGTCGCTGGATATCTAGAGCCATCGAGGTTGCCAGGATTAATCACTCGCGTCTTGCCACGCTGCTCTTCCCAAGGAGTATGAGTATGACCATAGAAGGCAAAGACTGGCTCATGAATTAGTAAATTTTCAATAAACTTCGGCTCATGACAAGCACCGATCTTCAAGTCATGATATTTAAAAATTCCACCCTCACGACCAAGATTAATCACTTGCGGATATTTTTTTAATTCAGCAACTTCATAAATCTCGCAATTACCTTGTACTATATAAAGAGGTTTAGTCCAGGACTGACAGAGATAGTCGAGAGTATCACTATTAGTCAGATCGCCACAGTGAAGCATAGCTTCGACTGGATTAGCTTGAGCAAAGGCGAGAGCTTTGTCGAGATTGACGATATTGTCGTGGCTGTCGGAGATGATTAATAACATAGACGAAGTTGAAAGTTAAAAAGTTGAAAGTTCTGCTTATTTATTGAAAGGCAAAAATCTAAAAGCATCAGGAACTTTCTAACTTTATACTTTCTAACTTTGTAACTAGTTATTTTGCCACCCGGAAAACTTCCTCCACAGTAGTATTACCTTCAAGCGCTTTCAGCAAGCCATCCTGCATGACTGTAATAAAGCCTTGTTCCACAGCCGCCGCTTCAATATCATTATCAATCGAAGTTGGATCAATGATAAGCTTCTTGATTTCTGGGTTGACGACAATCGCTTCGTAGAGACCGATGCGACCTTTGTAACCGATACCGCCACAACTTGGGCAGCCTTTGCCATGATAGAATTTATATTCCGTCGGTACAGCAACTCCCGAAGCTGGATTTAGTTTACTTAAAACACCCTTCACCTCCTCAAGAGTCTTCTCGTCAAGAATTAATTCTTCTTTGCAATCCTGACAAATCTTTCTTACCAAGCGCTGACCGATTGAGCACTCAATTGAGCTGGCTAGCAATTGTCGCTCGACGCCGAGCTCATAGAAACGAGCAATGGCGCTGGCTGCGCTATTAGCATGCACGGTCGATAAGACTAAGTGACCAGTGAGAGCTGCTTCGATAGCGACACGAGCAGTGGCGGCATCACGCACTTCACCGACCATGATGATATTTGGATTTTGACGCATTAGAGAGCGGATAGCTGCTTCAAAGGTATAGCCAACTTTCTCATCAATCTGCGTCTGCATGACGCCTTCGAGATTGTACTCAATCGGATCTTCGATAGTAATAATTTTGATATCAGGACGATTTAATTTATTCAAAATAGCGTAGAGGGTTGTAGTCTTGCCTGAGCCAGTCGGACCAGTATTGATAATTATACCCTTAGTCTTGGTCACAGAATTTTTGATCGAGTCGAGAGTTGAATATTTAATACCTAGGTCCTCGAGGTCTAAGTTCTTGGCTTGCTTGGACAAGATTCGTAGCACCGCTGTCTCACCATAACCACCAGTGATGATGGACACACGACAGTCGAGACGACTATCAGGCATGAAGATTGAGAAGCGTCCGTCATAAGTCGCTTGTTTACTTTGAATAGAAAATCCAGCCAAGTCCTTGATGCTACCGATCAGCGGCACATAGTATTCAGCACCGAGACTGGCGATGTCATGCAAGATGCCATCAATACGCAAACGCAAACGCACGCCATGTTCGATCGGGTCAATATGAATGTCGCTCGCGTCAGTTTTGACGGCCGTCGCTACCAGTAAGCTCAGCATATCGCTAGTTTTGTACTTACTAATCCTGTCTGAAGAATTAATAAAGTCATGGGCGATGACATCAGCCTCTACTAAGTGATCACTGGTGACAGTGATGCCACGACCAATAGTCTTTGATACCACGATATCATAAAGCGCATCGACATAGTCCATCTTGCCGGCTACTTTGTAAACTTCCTCAAGGCTAGTAACACCGCTCATTGCTTTCAGTACACCATCTTGTAGCATAGTGATCATGCCGGCCTCAATGGCTTTTTCCAAAATCTTAAAAGCTGGCGCACCATCAGCCGTAATTTGTTTAATATCATTAGTCATGGTAAAGACCTCGTAGATACCGGTGCGGCCCTTGTAGCCCACACCACCACAGGCTTCGCAGCCAGGTCCAGCTTGGTACATGGTCGGTAGTTCGCTAGGAATATCAATCTGCGCCTTAGTAGAAATAACTGCCAAAATCTTTTTGACCCTTTCTGTTTCAGCAATAGTTAAATTATGCTCAGTTCTACAAGCGGGACAGAGTTTTCTAATTAGTCGTTGGGCCATGATGGCGTTGATAGACGGCGTTAAGAGAAAAGGTTTGACGCCGAGGTCGAGGAGGCGAGGGATGACACCAGCTGAGTCATTAGTGTGCAAAGTCGAGAGAACTAAGTGGCCAGTTAGCGATGACTGGATAGAAATTTCAGCTGTTTCGAGGTCACGGATTTCGCCAATCATGATAATATCCGGATCCTGACGGAGAATAGAACGCAAACCTTTGGCAAAAGTATAATCTTTCTTCTCATCAATCTGACTTTGGTTAATGCCAGGTAGTTTATATTCAACCGGATCTTCGAGAGTAATAATCTTGGTCCCTGGCTTATTTAATTGGTTTAAAATAGCATAAAGAGTGGTGGTCTTGCCAGACCCAGTCGGACCGGTGGTGAGAATTAAGCCATTAGGCTTATCAATTTCAGTTTTTAATATTTCTAAAACTTGAGGAATCATGCCCAAAGAATCTAGCTGTAGGCCAGTAACTGTTGATTCCAAAAGTCTCATGACCACGCTTTCGCCATAAGAGGTCGGTAGGAAAGACACGCGTACATCAATCTTGGAGTCTTCGAGAAAAATAGTAAAACGACCATCTTGGGGCTTGTCAGTAACGTTAATCTTAACACCAGACAAAATCTTAAGTCGCGCCGCAATACGCAGCCAACGTTTGCTATCAATCTGCGCGGCTGTCTGCAAGACACCATCAACACGGAGCCTGACCGCAATACCTTTTTCTTCTGTCTCTATATGAATATCGCTCGATCCGAGCTTGAGGGCGCTAGCAATAACAATGGTCATGACATCGCTGATATTAACAGTATTAATTTTGTCATCGAGATTGTTGATATTAGAAATTTCTTTTTGGTATTTTTCCAAATCAGCACCCTTGATCTCAAGGCCTAGTTTATTTTTTTTGAATTTAGGTAGGGTAGCATAAAGTTTCATAGCGTAATCAAAGCTATGCTGAGACAGGAGATAAATTGAAGCATTAGGAGTAAAGAGCTTGCCCTGTAACTCTAGTAACTTAGCCTTAACCTCGGGCTGATGTGGATCAAGAGCGCCAATGCGAATATTCTCAAAGTCACTATAAAAACACACTGCCTGCAGTTTTTTGGCTTCTGCTTCGTCAATCAAGGCTAGGCTTTCTGGGGTAATTGGGAAGCCGACCAGATTGATATAGCCAAAACCTTGGGCTTCAGCCAAGCTTTGAGCAGAAAGTTCAATCTCTTTGAGATTAATTTCCTGCATTTTTTTGGTAAATTTGCCCAGAGAGCTATCTTCGTCTTTGACTTGCTCCTCAGGATTTAAGAGGTCTTCAATCGATTGTGAGTTTTTGCCCATATCAGATTTATTTAAGCTGTTAATTATTATTCTATCATTTGCTGCTTATTAAAACAAATTTTTTAGGAACCCTCTGTCGAACAAAACTAAGCAGTCAGTTTTTATTTGACTTTTTATAATATTTATGCTTTAATTCAATCAATAAATTAACTGTTTTTGTTCTTTTTCAAAAGGGAGGAAAAATGTCTTACAGTCTTGAAGATTTATCAAACATAGTTTGCCAGTACACGGCAGAGTTTGTTGGGAAAGACGAGGTTTTACCAGCAGAAAAATTATCAGAACTGGGTATTGTCGGCGACAAGCTCATTGGTCTATTTGAATATTTTGGTCAAAAATATAGACGACCGTACATAGCAGCCGAAGCTGATCCTAGGCTCTCTAAATTTTTTAAGGCCAAGCCCTTAACGGTCGCTGACATTATTAAGTATGCTAGCTGCATTATAGAGGGAAACTGTGCAAGCGAGGATGTTATTCAGCCGTTTATATAAATACATTTTTTTTGTTGAGGTTCAGATATTTCTGAGCCTCTTTTTTATATCTCTTCTCTATGATATTATATAGCCTATGGGTAGAAAGAAAAAAGACAATCCTCTTGAT
>CAYSXQ010000003.1:46815-64814 GCA_964435085.1 uncultured Gammaproteobacteria bacterium
TCTCTATGATATTATATAGCCTATGGGTAGAAAGAAAAAAGACAATCCTCTTGATTATATCAGTATGCCTGATTTAGATATGGATCCGGAAATCAAAAAAAACATCTGGGCCTTGGTTATTTTAGCTTTGGCTATTATTAGTTTACTCGGCCTTATTGGTAATGGCGGAGTAGTGGGTGAGTATTCCAAAGAGGGTCTAACTTGGCTCTTTGGCTGGGGCCGTTGGCTACTCCCAATTATTTTCCTGGCTTGGTCAGGCTTTATTTTCTTTCAAGAAAAACTCGAAATCAAGGCTCTTCACTATATTGGCCTAGTTTTATTATTTATTTCAGCACTTAGCCTCTCGCAACTAGTTGTTAATGCTAGTGACTGGCAATATGTCCTCTCGGCTGGTCAAGGTGGCGGCCATCTTGGCTACTGGCTAGCAGGTCTAATGGTTCAAGGCTTTGGCTTAGTCGCTTCCTACATCATTAGTTTTTTTATCGGCCTCATTTCACTGATGTTTATTTTTAACACCACCTTGTTTACTATCCTTCATCATGGTAGTCGTCCTTTCCGTTATGCCTTGCGTCCTGTCAAAAACGCACTAGTGGGTAAGAAAAAAGAAGAAGGGTCTGTCCTGAGCGAAGCCGAAGGAGAAGAAGAGGAAGAGTCTGATGATAACAAAGAAGATGAAGAAGAGTCAGAAGAAGAGGAGTCTGATGATGAAGAATCTGATGATAATGACGACGAGGATGATGAGGAAGAAGGCGAGGCTCGCGAAGTTCGTCTCGAGGTTAAGCAAATGGCACTTTCTCAGCCACCAACCATCGACGAAGCGGTCAATATCTGGACTCCAAGCGGTATTGATATTAATCTACCTATCGCTCTCTTAGAAAATCGCGTCGGCAAGCCGAAGAGCGGTGATATCAAGGAATATAGTACTAAAATCCAATCGACTCTCGCTACCTTCGGTATTCCAGTTGAAATGAGCGATATCAGTGTCGGTCCAACCGTCACTCAATATTCTTTACGCCCAGCTGATGGCGTTAAGCTCTCTAAGATCACTAATTTACAAAACAACCTGTCGATGGCTCTAGCCGCCCACCCTTTGCGTATCGAAGCGCCTATTCCTGGTAAGCCTCTCGTCGGTATCGAAGTGCCGAATAAGGTCGTCGCCACTGTCGGCCTGCGCGAAATCATCGAAAGCGAACAATTCAAGGCTAAGGGCAATAAGCTTACCTTCGCTCTTGGTAAGGACGTGGCTAACAAGCCTTGGGTCGCCACCATCGACACTATGCCTCACTTACTAGTCGCCGGTCAGACTGGTTCTGGTAAGTCAGTAATGGTCAATTCCATTATTATTAGCTTGCTCTACCACAACAATCCTGATGATCTGCGTATGATTATGATCGACCCGAAGCGCGTCGAACTCACTCAGTACAATGACATTCCTCACTTGCTCACCCCAGTCATCACTGATGCGTCAAAGACCGTCAACGCCCTACGCTGGACCATTAACGAAATGGATCGCCGTCTCCGCTTACTCGAGCGACAAGGTAAGAAAGACATCATCAGTTTCAACCTAACCGCTAAACAAAAATTACCTTACATCGTCTTCATCATCGACGAACTCGCCGACTTAATGATGCTTGCTGGCAAAGAAGTTGAACCAGGCATCGTCCGTATCGCTCAGATGGCGCGTGCCGTCGGTATCCACTTGATTCTCGCTACCCAGCGCCCAAGCGTCAACGTCATCACCGGTTTGATTAAGGCGAACATGCCAGCTCGTATCGCTTTCGCGGTAGCAAGCGGCATCGATTCCCGTACCATCCTCGATACCACCGGCGCCGAAAAGCTCATTGGTCGTGGTGACATGTTATTCTCCAGTTCCAGCATGCCAACTCCGAAGCGTATTCAAGGTTCATTCATCAGTGAAAAAGAAATCAAAAAGATCGTCTCCGAAATCAAGCGCCAAAGTGGCGAACCGCTCTACGTTGATGGCATTATCGACAAGCAAAAGGTCAGCGGGAGCTTCTCCATGGGTATGGGTACTGCTTCCGACAGCGATGGTGACGACAAATTAGACGAAGCTCGCGAAGTCATTGTGAATAGTGGCAAGGCCAGTGCTACCATGCTCCAACGCCACCTCGGCGTCGGTTACGCTCGCGCTGCCAAGATCCTCGATATCCTCGAAGAGCAAGGCGTCATCGGTCCAAGCCAAGGCTCTAAGCCAAGAGAAGTCTTGATTACTAAAGAACAATTACAATCGGGTATGGCCATGTCTGGCATGCCACTCCATAATCCTGAAGAATCTGTCGCTCCCGCTGAATTTTTAGATGAAGTAGAAGAAGAGGAAGAATCAGAAGACGAAGAGGAGGACGATGACGATCACGACAATGATGAAATGGAATTAGGTCAGGATGGCGAAGTAGAAAACGATGAGGAAGATGAATCGCCTGTCCTGAGCGAAGCCGAAGGAGATGAAGACGAAGAGGAAGAAGAAAACGAGCCAAGCGAAGATGATGTTGAAGATGAAGATGCTGACTCTGAAGAAGATGAGGAGAGTGAAGATGAAGAACTTGAAGAAGAGGAAGAAGAAAAACCAGCTCCTAAAACCAGTTCCAAGAAGCGCGTCAATTCCTTCGAAGAAATGATCGACGAAGACGCTGATCTGGAAGATGAAGAACCAGAATTTGTGGAAATTAAAACTAAGAAAGCATCTGGCAAAGCAACGAACAAAAAAGACGAAGAAGATTTTGATCGCTTTTTCTCACGATAAACATTTGCTGCTGTAGACACCACCCCGGCCTATCGGCCACCCCTCCTTGATAAGGAGGGGGGGTCCTCCCCTTACTAAGGGGAGGTGCCCGGAGGGCGGAGGGGTTTTGTCTACTCCGCCAAATAAAAATAAATATTAAAAATTATTAATTAACTAACAACTATGAAAAACTTCATCAAAGAAGTCGACGATAAACTCAGTCATATCATCTGGGCCCTCGTCTTCTACGGCTTCGTCTTCCTAGTCCTCGCCATCCTCATTGCTTTTACTAACTATCTCCTCCAGATACTTGTCGGTCTAGCACTGCTACTCCTAGCCTACGTCCTCTTCTACTTAGCCTACAAAGTCAGCTCAATCAAGAAGATTATTGCTAAATAAAACAATAATTAATAAAAATGACCAACTGTAACAGCTGGTCATTTTTTATTACGGTAAGTCGGCTAAAACTTGCCAATTTCCGATATCTCCAGTATGCTATGCAAATATTAATCTTAAAATCTATGAAAAAAATTACTAAGCAACTCTTGATTTTTATTGTCTTTTTTGTGCTCATTGGTCTGCTCTTTAGTTTTGGTTCTGGTGCAAAAAAAACCGAGGATATTAGTTTAGAGAAATTGGTCACCCAGATCACTAATAGTGAGGTGACTAGTATCGATGTCAATAAAGACATTCTGAATATCAAATTAAAAAACGGCACTGAAGAGAAAAGTCGCAAAGAGGCAGGTCAATCACTAACCGAATTACTTAATAACTTTGGCGTCACTCCTGATAAAATGACGGCGGTTAAGATCAATGTCAAAGGTGATAGTCAGAGCGAAATTTTCCTTGGCTCAATACTGCCTTTTCTCTTGCCTCTATTATTGATCGGTGGTTTTATCTGGTTTATGCTCCGCGGTGTGCAAGGTGCTAATAACAAGGCGATGATGTTTGGCCAGACTCAGGCTCGTGATGTTAATAAAGAAGACAAGGTTAAAACTAAATTTGCCGATGTAGCTGGCGCCAAAGAAGCTAAGCAAGAATTACTAGAAGTCGTAGATTTCCTCCGCGACCCTAAGAAATTTACTGATCTCGGTGCTCGTATCCCAAGCGGTGTCTTGTTACTCGGCCGTCCTGGTCTTGGTAAGACTATGCTCGCTCGCGCTGTTGCCGGCGAAGCTGATGTGCCTTTCTACAGCATTAGCGGTAGCGAATTTGTGGAAATGTTTGTCGGTGTCGGTGCTTCCCGTGTCCGTGACTTATTTAAGAAAGCCAAGAAGAGCGCTCCATGTATTATCTTCATCGACGAAATCGATGCTGTTGGTCGTCGTCGTGGCTCTGGTATGGGTGGCTCCCATGACGAACGTGAACAAACTTTGAATCAGATCTTAGTAGAGATGGACGGCTTTGAAGTTAATGCCGGTGTCATCGTCATTGCCGCTACCAACCGTCCTGATGTGCTTGACCCTGCCTTACTCCGTCCTGGTCGTTTTGACCGTCAGGTCTTCCTGGACGCTCCAGACATTGCTGATCGTGAAGCTATTCTCAAGATCCACGCGCTAACTAAGCCGCTTGCTCCTGAAGTTGAACTACGTAAGATTGCTGAACGCACCCCTGGTTTCTCTGGTGCTGATCTTGCTAACGTCTTAAATGAAGGCTCAATCCTCGCTGCTCGTCTGGGTCAGAAGACAGTTACTGTGGCTAATCTCTTTGAAGCTATCGAGAAGGTGATGATGGGTCCAGAAAAGAAGTCTCGTATCATTACTGATGAGGAGAAGAAGATTATCGCTTACCACGAAGGTGGCCATGCTATCATCGCTAACTTCTTACCTAATGCTGATCCGGTGCACAAGGTGACTATCATTGGTCGTGGTCAAGCTGGTGGCTACACTCTGAAGCTACCTCTCGAAGATCGTCATCTGCATCCTAAGAGTTATTTCCTGGATGAAATCTCAGTCTTACTTGGCGGTTACCTAGCGGAAAAAGAAATCTTTGGTGAAGTGACAACCGGAGCTAGTTCCGACTTGCGTCGTGCTACTGACATCGCTCGTCATCTCATTACTGACTACGGTATGAGCTCCGAACTGGGGCTGCGTACCTTCGGTGAGAAAGAAGAAATGGTCTTCATGGGTCGCGCTCAGGAGCAAAAAGATTATAGCGAAAAAACAGCTGAAAAGATTGATGCGGAAATGATGGTGATTATCAATCAAGCTATGGCTAAGGCCGAAGAAGTCTTGCTCGCTCATCGCGATAAGCTAGACCTAGTCGCCAAAGTCTTGCTAGAAAAAGAAACTATTGATAAGCCGGAGTTTGATGAACTTATGAAAGCTTAACGAAGGAAAAAGTAAAATCTAAAAAGTAAAAAGAAATTATAAAAACAGCTAGAAAAGTATTCTAGCTGTTTTTTTAATTTTCAAAACTCAGTACTTTTGTCATCCCCGCATTCGCGAGGATGACGGGGAAGTATTTAAAATAAAAAACCGCCAGACTCATCTGACGGTTTTTTTAACAACCTATCTATTTCTTCACCTCATAATTCACCTTCACTACTCCCGTCTCCTTCTTCCCGCCTTGCCAATCATATGCCTCAGCCCAGAGTTGATAAGCGCCTAGTTCCATATCTGGGCTGAGATTTAATTGTGAGTTCATGGTCGAATTTCTGACGAGACGTTTCTTTTCAATCAGCTTAGTTTCGCCCTTCGGATTACGATAGAAGAAGCTAAGGTCAGCGATGGCTTCTGGATTGGCAACATTAACTGACAGGGCGAGTGGGAAACTAGAGGAGCTGACGCTGCTAGTATCAGTAGGCGAGAGCCAGTTGATGGCCGAGTCTAGATTAGATACAGCGCCTGGTACCGCTAAAGTGACATTGAAGTTTTGCTCAGAGCAATTATCTACATCATCACAGAGTCGTACCTTGAGTTGGTAATTACCAGAGGGCAAAATGTTAATAGTGCGATTAAGACCAAAAGGGTAGCTGAAGTTAGTAGCAAAGAGGCGATCATTGAAATAATACTCACTACGATTAATACCTCTCGGGGCAGTGCCTTGAACAGAGATTTCTGGTATCGCCTGAGTTAAGGTTTGATTATCAGCTAGGCCTAAGACGCTGAAGATGGGACGGTTTTCTAATTTGTGTAGATTGTCTTCTTCTTTTGGTGGCTCTTCGGTAGAGAAGCTCGGATCTTCTTTTTTCTTCTTCTCTATCCAAGCAGCAACTCCTTGTTCCCACAAAGCAAATTGTGGATCTAGGGCAGGGTTAGCTGGCGCTTCACCATTAGGATTATTTTTATTGATGTAATACAGCAAGTCATGGCCGACAAAGAAAGACTTCTCGACTATTGAATCGGCAGGAGTTAGGTCAGTTGCCAGTAAGCCAGAATTTTTATCAATCTTGATTTTATTTTCCGCAAAGCCTTGCCCCATAATTACTGGTTTAGTGCCTTCAGGAATAGTATAGGACGCAAAGCTCTCGACGGGCGTGCCAGCTAGTGCTTCACGCATATAGTCGCGCCAGATTGGCGCCGCTACCTGTGAACCATCGGCTCCCATTTTCATCTTGCTGTTATCATTATTTCCAGTCCAAACACCAGTGACGAGGCTTGGGGTATAGCCAATCGTCCAAGCATCACGATAGTCGTTGGTTGTACCAGTCTTGGCTGCCACTGGGCGATCACCTAGTACCAAGTAATTATTCGGGCCAAAGACATAGGCACGAGCGGCGTTATCTGACAAGACGCTATTAGTCATACGTGCCACGTTAGCTGGGAAGACTTCAGAAATTTTGGCTTCCTTGAATTCTTCTAAGACAGTACCTTTGCTGTCTTCAATTTTCAAAACAAAATTTAATTCTGGTAATTTACCTTCCTGTGCAAAGGCGGAGAAGGCATTGGTGTGCTCCAGCAGTTTCACCTCACCACCACCCAGTACCAAGGTTAGTCCGTACTGGTCTTTGTTGGTTAATGTTGAGTAGCCCAGTTTCTGTGCAAACTTAATGACATTATCAACACCAGCTAAGTACAAGACTTTGACTGCTGTTACGTTGAGTGAGCCAGCAAGTGCTTGACGGAAACTAGTTGGTCCATAGTCGTTGCCATTATAGTTGCGTGGTTCATAAGGCTTGTCTGAATCATTAGAGAAATTAGTGGCCACATCGTAGACCTTGGTTTCTGGTAGATAGCCGTTAAGAAAAGCCTGAGTATAGACAATGGGCTTAAAGGATGAGCCAGGCTGACGGGATTTGATAGCGACGTTCACTTGACCATCAATGCTGTCGTCAAAGTAATCTCGGCTCCCAACCATGGCCAGCACCTGACCAGTCTTCGGATCAATGGATACTAAAGCGGCATTAGAAGCATTGTACTTAGTTTGATTTTTGAGAGCATAGTCTTTGACCACCTTTTCGGCAATCAACTGCTTCTTAGCATCTAGAGTGGTGATGATCTTTAGTCCTCCTTGTTCTACAGTCTTTTCGCCATATTTTTCGGAGAGCAACTCTTTCAAGTACATGATGAAGTGCGGCGCAATAATATTATCGATACGATTGGCAAATTTTAATTCAGTCTGCTTAGCGGCGGCTGCTTCATCACTAGTTACATAACCCTGCTCAACCATCAAGTCGAGGATGTATTGCTGACGAGCGATCAAGATATCTTTGTTGGGACCGTAAGGTGAATAACGACTTGGACCCTGTGGCAGTGCAGCTAGAATTGCTGCTTCGGCGAGGTTAGTCTCTTTGACTCCTTTGCCAAAGTAGAATTGACTAGCGGCCTCGACACCATAAGCACTTGAGCCATAAGGGATTTCATTTAGATACATCTGTAAAATCTGATCTTTGCTAAACTCGTTCTCTAATTTGTAAGACAAGATCAATTCCTTGATCTTACGAGTATATTTCTTTTCATTAGACAATACAGCGTTCTTTACGAATTGCTGAGTCAAGGTTGAGCCACCAGCTTTTTTATTAAAGAGAATATTGGTAATAGCTGTACGGGCAATTGCCATGACGCTAAAGCCGCCATGGGTATAAAAATTTTTGTCTTCCACGGCGATGGTAGCTTTTTGAACATTAGTTGGAATGTCTTTGAGGTCTACTAAGGTTCGCTTCTGATCACCATGAATTTCATAGAGAATGGTCTCGCCGGTTCGATCATAAATCTTGGTGCTTTCGGCAATTTCGCGGTTAATCAGCTTATCTGGCTGTGGTAGTCCCTGAGACAGGACGATGAAAGCGATAATTAAGACAGCTACTCCGCCACCAATAATCCAAGCCCCTAGCTTAAACCAGGCTCCCCAGTTCAGTGGACTGCGGTCTTCGTTGCGGCTTCTTGTTTTGGTGTTTGGTCGCCAGGATTTTTGAGCTCCGCTATTAACAGGAGACTTCTTTTTGTCACTCTTCCACGATTGTGGCGATTTGAGTGACGAATTGGCTATTTGTGGAATAGGCATATAGGCTAAGAAATAGATTAAAATCAGGTTAATCTTAGCAAGAAAAAGTGAAATAAGCAATTAGATAAAATAATTTCAAATTTAAAATTTAAAATTTCAAAACAATTTCAAATTCTCCAATATCTTAATTTAAAAACCAAATATCAATCCTTATCATTCCCGACCGCGATCGGGAATCCAGGGTAGATCAGCAATGAGTTTCTTTACAAGCATTCAGTAATTAAAGAATGAGTACTGACCAACCCTGGATTCCGTGTCGCGGCACGGAATGACGAAGTAGGGGCAAATATTAAGAAGTTTAAATATTTGAAATTATAATATTAAAAATTGTTTTAAAATTTTAAATTTGAAATTATTACATTTGTCTCAAGCTTGAGACTATGCTATTATAAAAAAGTTAAGTTTTCATAATTTAATATTTTAATAATTAATTAACCATTAGCTCTTATTTTTAAGGGTTAAAAAGCTGGCTTATGAAAAAATTTCTACTTGCCAATTACAAATGGCTTTTTGCTATCCTTTTGGCAACCAATTTCGTGGCTGTTTCAGCTACGCCGGCGCGTGCTGCGGATAATTTGGATCTTTGGGGAGACCCAATCACTCAGACTACCGGTATCGGCAATACCGAGTTCACTGAGATTGGTCTCGGTAACCGCGACCCACGTAAAATCGCTGCGAGTGTTATCAGGGTTATCCTTGGTTTCCTCGGTGTGATTGCTGTCTGTTTGATCCTCTTCGGTGGTTTCAAATGGATGACTGCTGCCGGTGATGACGGCAAGGTTGACGAAGCTAAGGACTTGATCAAGGCTGGTGTTGTCGGTCTCTTGATTATCCTAGCTGCCTTCTCTATCTCCGTCTTCGTTCTAAACGCCTTGATAGGTGTCACGACGGGCAATAGTGATAGTATTATCCAGCAAAACTAATCTACCAAGCGCCCCTTGATTCAAGGGGCGCGTCTTGAGCTTAAAAATAATTTTGTAGGCTCAAGACGCGAATGCTATGAAAAAAATCTATTCACTACTCTTTCTTCTCTCCTTGGCTCCTAGTCTAGCTCTTGCCGCCTATGGTCTTGAGGATGCTAATGGCGGTTTACCACAAGGACGCACTAGTGGCACCTTTGCCGATAAATTATCTGGAGCCCTTGGCTCGCTAGTCGGCTCAGTCTTGGCCTTTTTGGGTATTATCTTTTTACTTCTCATGATTATTGGCGGTCTGAAATGGATGACCTCTGGCGGCGATAGCAAGAAAGTCGATGTTGCGAGAGGTTATTTACAAGCCGCTGTCATTGGTTTAATTATCGTCATGTCTGCCTATGCTATTACTGCCTATATTGGTGACGGTATTTTGAGCTTGATTTAATTTATGAGGAAGTTTCTAGCCTTTAGTGTCGTCTCAGTTGCTTGTTTCTTGGCTCAGCCAGTGGCTGCAGTTAGTCGTCTCGGAGGATTAAATATTACCAAGAATAACATTGGTTATAACGACGCTAACATCTGGACTTTAATCAACGGTTATCTTAAGTGGTTCTTTGCTTTCTTTGGTATTTTGTTCTTTTTCTTGATACTTACTGCCGGTATTCGTTGGATGACCGCTCAGGGTAACCAAGATCAAGTCAAAAAATCCCAAGAATTAATCAGATCAGCGGTAGTCGGCTTAGTTATTGTTAGCGCGGCTTATGCCATTACTGCCTATATCGGCGACTTAACCAGCGCTCTACTTTTACCATAATTATGAAAAAATTTCTTAGCATCTTTAGTTTTCTTACTCTAAGCCTCTGGCCACGATTTTTTTGTCAGGCGGCTAATTTAGGTGATGCCTTTAAGGGTAATTTTCTCGATAAAGTTGCCGGCGTTGATGGTGCTGGCTACGACACCAGTAAGCGCAGCATCGACCCAATTATCGGTAATGTTATTCTGGTTATAACATCCTTGATGGGTGTCGTCTTTTTGATTCTCATGATCTACTCTGGTATTATGTGGATGACAGCTGCTGGTGATGACGGTCGTGTTACTAAGGCTAAGAATACTATGCAAGCCGCCGTCATTGGTCTCATTGTCGTCGTCGCTGCCTACATGATTACTTACTTTGTCTTTGTGCGCTTCGCTCAGCCAGCTCTAACTATTTAATATGCTACACAAAATCACATCTTTAGCTATCTCTCTGTGTGCCACTGCATTTTTTGCTGGCCTTGCTAACGCTCAAGTCACTGTACCGGGACCAGCTAGTACCGCGCCTAAAGCACCTCTTGGTCGCTTAACCGAAATTTTTAATGAAACACCTTCCTACAACACCGCAACTACCGAATCAACCCTTACTATGTATATTGGGCAAATTATTAATGTTGTCTTTGGCTTGCTCGCTACCATCTTTATTTTTCTAATGGTCTATGCTGGTTATAATTGGATGACCTCCAGTGGTGAGGACAAGAAAGTTTCCAAGGCTCAGGAAACTATCAAGACTTCTATTATTGGTCTGATTGTTACGGCTGGCTCTTATGCTATTTGGCAATTTTTGTTTGTTAAAGTTTTAAGTAATTAGTTATGTCTAATTTTTTTACTAAAGTGTTGCCGCTGCTTGCTGTCATAGTGATAATGATCCCAAAGCTAGCCTTGGCCTTTGCTCCTTTCGATCCCAGCGTGACTGACAATATGAGCACTTATGCCAAAGATGTTATTGATAAAAATTTTAATTCAGCCACTGACGGCAATTCCATTAATGTTATTATCGCTCAAGTTCTCCAAGTCTTTTTTGGTCTTAGTGCTACTATCTTTCTAGTCCTCTGTGTTATTGCTGGCTACAATTGGATGACTTCCAATGGTGAAGATAAAAAAGTCACCAAAGCTCAGAATACTCTCAAATACGCCGTTATTGGTCTAGCTGTTATGCTCGCTGCCTATATCATTACTTATTTCGTTTTCTTGGCTATTCCCGAAGGCGTCTAATTGTTTAATAAGCAAAGAAAAAACCGCAATCATCTTATTTGATTGCGGTTTTGTTATTATTTCTTTTTGGCAGGTGCTACTTTTTGCACTTTTTCTTTGCTCTTTTCTGTTTGCTTCGCTTCTTCGACACTAAGTTCTAGAATTGAGCTTGTGCGGGTTATCGGAAAATTAAAATTTTTCGTAACCTGCTTCCCATCAGTATCGGTTAGCCGATACAACATGTTAATCGTACCGATCTCTAGGCTATACTCAGTGGGGCTGCTAGCACCAGGGGCTAAAACCAATCCAGCTAGTGGTCCAGACAAGAACTCGAAGGTATAGACTTTACTTAAATTAGCAACTTTTAGACTTTTGTAATTTTTGCCTTCGCTTTGAGCTAGTTGTTGCCTAGAGTTTGTGTTTGGTCGGCTGCCAGTGACAGGGACGTAGGTGTTGGGGCTTTCTGCTATCTTGGCTAAGTTAACGAGGTTTTGAGCCTTTTGTTGATCACCTTTTTTTAGGCTTTCTACTGCCTGTTCATAGGCTTCTGTGACAAACTGACCTTGGGCCTGTCTCTTACTGATAGCGATGAATCGTTCTGGCTCAACATTGCCAGAGGCAGACTTCATAACTATTTTCTGCCCGTCATTAGTTAAGCTAACGACCGGCGCATTGCAGGATACTAGCGCTACAGTAGCAAAAACTGCTACTAACACCGTGTTTATTAGGGAAATGCTGTTCATGACCAACTCCTGTAAGTAAAATGATAATAAATTGTTAATATTCGATATATAACTATATTATATCATATAAACATAGATTTGTCAATATATTGAGCATAATATACTTAATATTAGCCAATAATAAGGAAAAAGTTAAAAGTAAAAAGGAAAAAGATCGAAAATTACTGTCTTTTTGCTTTTTAGATTTTACTTTTTCCTTAAAATAAGGTTTGACATCTCTAGATAATAATGATAAATTACGATAGTCAGACTAGTATTTATACTGGTCTTTTTTAATAAATAAAAACATTTTATGAGCGAAATTGTCAGCGCCATCAAACAAATTTGCGAGGAAAAAGGCCTCAGCTATGATGCTGTGATCGCTACGATCGAATCAGCTCTAGCCGCCGCCTACCGTAAAGATTATGGCGAAAAAAACCAAAATATTAAAGTTGAGTACAATCCAGAGACTAACGGCACTAAGGTTTTTGATGCCAAGTTAGTAGTCGAAGACTTGCCAGCTGGCACCGAAATCGGTGAGGACACTATCACTATCACTAATGAAGAGGGTGAAGAGTTACGCAAGTTTAATCCCAAGAACGACATTCAGTTGAAAGACGCCCTTGAAATTAAGGATAATGTCGAACTCGGCGAAGAATTACGTTTTGAACTACCTACCAAAGAAGAATACGGCCGCATGGCTGCTCAAACTGCCAAGCAAGTTATCATTCAGCGTCTCCGCGAAGCTGAACGTGATATGGTCTTTGAAGAATTTAAGAGCAAAGAACATGAGGTCTTGACTGGTGTCGTCCAACGCCGTGAAGGTCGCCTAGTCTTGGTTGATATCGGCAAGACTACCGGTGTCATCTTTCCTGATGATCAGGTTCGTGGCGAAGTTTATCGCACTGGTAATCGCATCAAGGTCTACGTCAAAGAAGTTCGTCTAAGCTCTAAGGGACCAGAGATTCTTTTATCTCGCAGTTCTGATGAGATTTTGCGCAAGGTTTTCCAAATGGAAATTCCAGAGGTAGCCAGTGGCTTGGTTGAGCTTAAGGCTGTTGCTCGTGAAGCCGGCTCTCGTGCTAAAGTCGCTGTGCTTGCTACCGCTGAGAACATTGATCCGATTGGTTCTTGTGTTGGTCAACGCGGTGCTCGTATCCAAACTATTATTCGTGAACTCGGTGGCGAGAAGATCGACATTATCGAGTACAGTGATGACCTAGCAACTTTCATTGCTAATTCTCTAGCTCCTGCCAAAGTCGAATCTGTTGATGTTAACAAAGATGCTCGCACTGCCTTCGTTAAAGTAGCTGAAGACCAGTTGTCTCTAGCGATCGGTAAGAGCGGTCAGAATGTCCGCCTCGCTGCTCGTCTAACTAATTGGAAATTAGACATCACTGATTTGGGTGGTAAGGTAGAAGTTAGCTCTGATGACGAAGCTTCGATTGCTGCAGCTGAGTCTAAAGTCGAAAGTCCAACCGTGCCTGCCGGCAGGCAGGAGTCTGAAAGTGGCGATGTTGAAATGGAAGAAGTTGTTGCTCCGGAAGCTGAAGTAGAAGTTGCTTCAACCGAAGAAAAGCCAAAAAAAGTTAAGAAAGTCAAAAAGATCAAAGAATAAATTTATTAATTAATTATTAATAAGGAGGATTTATTATTCCTACAAATACTAACGAGTTAAAAGTTGCAAAGTTAGAAAGTATAAAGTTCTCAAATAATCACCTACTTTCAACTTTCTAACTAATTTTATTTGTAAGAGTCAAAAGTATGACAAACATTGAGTATTTAATTCTAGGATCTGGTGTAGTTGGCATCCTTTACGGTCTCTACTACGTCAAACACATTTTGAGCTTGCCAGCTGGTAATGACAAGATGAAGTCTATTGCTGCTGCTATCGAAGAAGGTGCTAATGCTTATTTGAATAAGCAGTATCAAACCATCGCTTGGGTGGCCATTGCCATCTTTATCTTGCTTGCTTTTACTCCTAGCCTCGGCTGGACTGTAGCAACTGGCTTCTTGCTTGGCGCTTTGCTATCAGCTGCCGCTGGTTACATTGGTATGTTTATCTCTGTCCGCTCCAACGTCCGCACTACCGAAGCTGCTCGCTCCGGTATGGCTGCCGCTCTTGATGTGGCTGTCCGTGGTGGTAGTGTCACCGGTATCCTTGTTGTCAGTCTCGCTTTGCTTGGTACTGCTGGTTTTTATTTCTGGACCCGCGATGTCAATTCTTTGATTGGCCTCGCTTTCGGTGGTTCACTGATCAGCGTCTTTGCTCGTTTGGGTGGTGGTATTTTCACTAAGGCTGCTGACGTCGGTGCTGACCTAGTCGGCAAAGTCGAAGCTGGTATTCCAGAAGACGATCCACGTAACCCAGCTGTCATCGCTGACAACGTTGGTGATAACGTTGGTGACTGTGCTGGTATGGCCGCTGACTTATTCGAAACTTACGTCGTAACTGCGGTAGCTGCTATGATGCTTGGTTCTTTGACCTTCAGTGACTCTAGCGCCGCTATTTTTGCTCTAGCTTTGGGTGCTGTTTCCATTATCTTGTCTATTGTCGGTATCAGCTTCATCAAGCTCGGCAAGAGTCTCAACATCATGGCTGCTCTCTACAAGGGCTTGATTGCTGCTGGTGCTCTTTCTGGCGTCGCTTTCTATTTCATTACTAAATATTTGATGGCTGATAACGGTATTTACACTGTTAATCAGCTCTACGCCGCTTCTTTGGTTGGTTTGATCTTAACTGCCTTGATCGTGGTTATTACTGAATATTATACTTCTACCAAATTCGCTCCAGTCAAAGACATTGCCGAAAGTTCTACTACTGGTCACGGCACCAACGTCATTACTGGTCTCGCTGTCTCCATGAAGTCTACTGCTTTGCCAACTTTGGCTATCGCCGGCGCCATCTTCGCCGCTTTTGAATTCGCTGGTCTCTACGGTGTCGCTGTAGCTGCTATGGCCATGTTATCCATGGGTGGTATTATCGTTACTATCGACGCCTACGGCCCTATCACTGACAATGCCGGTGGTATCGCTGAAATGGCTGAGCTCGACGAATCCGTCCGCGCTGTCACTGATCCTCTCGACGCTGTTGGTAACACTACCAAGGCTGTCACTAAGGGTTATGCTATCGCTAGCGCTGGTCTTGCTGCCCTCGTCCTCTTTGCTGACTTTACTCACAAGGCAGGCAGCGGTGTGCAATTTATGCTCAATGACTATCGTGTCATGATTGGTCTTCTTGTCGGTGGTCTCTTGCCTTACTATTTCGGTGCTCTGTCAATGCAGGCTGTTAGCCGCACCGCTGGTGCTGTTGTCGAAAGCGTCCGCAAACAATTCCGTGATAAGCCAGGCATTATGGATGGTTCCGAGAAGCCTGACTACGCTGAAACTGTTGGCATCGTGACTAGCGCTGCTATTCGCGAAATGATCGCTCCTGCTCTCATTCCAGTCGCTGCACCTCTCGTCATCGGTGTCTTCCTAGGCCCTGAAGCTTTGGGTGGTTTGCTCATCGGTACGATCGTCACTGGTCTCTTCGTCGCTATCTCCATGACTTCTGGTGGTGGTGCTTGGGACAATGCTAAGAAGTATATCGAACTCGGTAACTTCGGTGGTAAAGGCAGTGACGCTCACAAGGCTGCTGTCACTGGTGACACTGTTGGTGATCCTTACAAGGACACTGCTGGCCCTGCCATCAACCCAATGATCAAGATTGTTAACATTATTGCAATCCTCATCATCGGTCTTCTTATCTAGTACTAGTCCAGATTCCTACTGCTCCATTGATTAATGGAGCAGTAACATTTGTACTACTAAGTCCAAAATAAAATTAAGTAATATATTATCTATGAGTCAAGTTGTTAAAAATAAAATTTCCCCTACACAGATCGAGCTAACTGTTACTGTTCCTTATTCTGATCTTGCTGCCTATCTCAATCGTGCGGCCGCTAAATTATCTGAGAATATCAAGATCGAAGGTTTTCGTCCTGGCAAGGTTCCTTACGAGATCATGAAGAAACAGGTTGGTGAGTTAACCATTCTTGATGAAGCTGCTAAAGAATTAATTAATCGCACTGCCGGTAAATTAATCGCAGGTGAAATCAAAGATGAAGACGTCATTGGTCAGCCTCAGTTAAACATCACTAAGCTTGCTGTTGATAATGATTTAGAATACAAAATTACCATCGACACTTTGCCAGAAATTAAATTAAATAATTATCAAGGCTTTGATATCACCAGTGAAACTGTCACTGTTGACGAAGATGAACTCGCTAAGGCTATCGAACAGCTTCGCGATATGCAGGTCAAAGAAGTTGTCAGTGACAAGGAGCTTGCTATGGGCGACAAGGCAACTGTCGATATCAAAATGTATCTCGACTCTGTCCCGGTTGACGGTGGTCAGGCCAAAGGCGTCGCCATTATTCTCGGTAAAAATTATGTCGTCCCAGGTTTTGACAAAGAGCTAGTCGGACTTAAAAAGGATTCCACTAAGGAATTTGAATTAATGTTCCCAGTCGATCATCATCAGAAGAATCTTGCTGGTAAAAAGGTCGAATTCAACATCGCTATCATCGAGGTTTTCGAACGCCAATTGCCAGAGATTAACGACGAGTTTGCTAGCAACATTGGTCTGGAGAGCGCTGACAAGCTCATTGCTGACATCAAAGAAAACCTAGCTAAGCAAAAGCAATCCAAGGCTGATGAAAAATCTGAATTAGCTATGCTCGAAAAATTAGTCAGTGAAAATCCGATTTCTGATCTGCCTAAAAGCTTGGTGGATAGTGAAGCACATCAGATGCTGCACGAAATGGAGCACAATATCACCGGCATGGGCGGTAAATTTGCTGATTATTTAGTCAGTATCAAAAAGACTCATGACGGCCTACTAGAAGAGTTTAAGCCAGAAGCAGAGAAGAGGATTAAAGTCGCTCTCCTAATGCGTGAAATTGCTAAGGCTGAAAAGCTTGAGGCTAGCGAGGCTGACATTGATACCGAGCTAGCTCATATGCGTGAACACTACCAGGGTAAGACTGAAGCTCTAGAGCGCATCAACATGCCAGAGTTCCGTCGTGAAATGGCTAGTCGCATTGTTAATCGTTTAGTTATTGAAAAGTTAAAAGACCTGAACTTTAAGCGCAACTAATATGCCAATTTTGGCGGTCAACAAAAAAGCCAGCTTTGATTATGAGCTAATGGACAGTTTCGAAGCTGGCCTAGTCTTGACCGGTCCCGAGGTTAAATCAGCCAAAGCCAGCCAGATTAGTCTCAAAGGCGCTTTTGTTACTAGACACGATAGTAAGGGCAAGATTGAATATTGGCTCTCTAATGCTCTGATCAGTGCTTATAAGTATGCTGATAACTCTGAGTATGATCCTACTCGTTCCCGCCAGATACTTTTACATAAAAGTGAGATCACTAAGCTTATCAGCAAGACTCAAGAAAAAGGCTTGACATTAGTGCCGACAAAAATTTATACTAAGGGCAACTTAGTCAAATTAGAGTTCGCTATTGCCCGTGGTAAGAAAAAGCACGATAAGCGGGAAGCCATCAAAAAACGTGATGTAGGTAGGCAGATTAGGAGAGAAATGAAAGGCTGACGAAGTTGAAAGTTAGAAAGTATAAAGTTAGAAAGTTCTGGAACTTTGCAACTTTATACTTTCTAACTTTATACTTTTTTGAACTTTAACAATAAAATAAACGAAATTGCTAATTAATAATTGTTAATTGAAAATTGACTCACGGGTATGTCGGGTTTCGACAGTCAGTGATTTGTTAATGTGCGCTAAGGGTCTAGTATGATGACTTGAAATTCATACACGGCAAAATAACTGCCAAAGAAAATCAGCCAGCCTTCTCCATGAAGGTCCCGGCTTTCGCTCTAGCTTAATAACCAGAGCCATCGCCCCAGCCACGCCCGATAGTTGGTAAGCGGTGTCATTAATTGGGCTTCGGGATTAGTAGTGCCTCGGACTAATCCTAACATTAAGAGGCTGGTTCCAAACTACTTTTGTCGGTTTTGATAGCTGGAACGAGACAACATAAACTTGACTAGCTTAGCGTAGACTCATTATCAATAGCTTGGCTACACAGGAGTTCAACTCTCCTCATATCCACAAAGACCAAACAAAATTAGCCGCGATGGCGGAACTGGTAGACGCGCTGGACTTAAAATCCATT
>CAYSXQ010000004.1:0-18809 GCA_964435085.1 uncultured Gammaproteobacteria bacterium
TATGGTAAAATAACTTATAATTTCTCAAAAATAACTCGTAAGGGAGGACGCAGTTTTATTTATTTATGACTGATACCAAAAAAACAATCTTAATTGCTGAGGATGAAAAGCCGATGGCTATGATCATGGAGCGTAAGCTGAAATTGTCTGGCTTTGAGGTGACTGTGGTTCATGATGGTGAGAAGGCGATAGCTGCGATTACTGCTGGTGGAATTGATTTGGTCTTACTTGATTTGATTATGCCGAAGATGAATGGCTTTGCGGTCATGGAAGAAATGAAGGCAAAGAAAATTAAGATTCCGGTGATTGTTTTGTCTAATCTCAGTCAAGACGAGGATGAGGCGAAAGCAAAGGATTTGGGGGCAGTGGCTTTCTTTATTAAATCTAATGTCTCAATGGAACAAGTGGTGAAGATTGTGAAGTATTGTTTGAAAATAAAAGAGTAGTTTATGGCTAAGGGGGGTGAGCTAACAACTGATGAGCTAAAAAGCCTGCTACTTGCTGGTAATTATATTTCCAAGGCCGACATGACGAAGGCTGAGGAGTATGTGGAGCGTACTGGTGGTGACTTAGTGCACTATTTTTTGGCTGAGCAATTGATTACTAAGGATCTTTTGGGTCAAGCTATTGCTGAGTTTTATCGAGCAAGCTATGCCAACCTGACAACGAATCGGCCAGCAAAAGAAACGGTGCTGACGATTCCCAAGGATTTTGCTTTGAAGTATCGCTTAGTATTATTTAAAATTGATAAGACAAAGAAAATTGCCACAGTAGCAACGGATAATCCAACTAAGACAAAGAGTTCTTCGGGTCTGGCTAGTTTGGGTCGTTACTTGGGTGTGGAGAAGTTGATCGTAGCTTATTCTTTGCCAGAGGATATTGATGATGTTTTATTATTCTATCGTGATCCTTTGAGTGCGCGTTTGGAGGCGATTGTGACAGCTGGTGAAAGAGTGGCGCCGCTCTTGTTTGATGAGATAGTTGAAGAAGCGACAATTTTTCGAGCTTCGGACTTGCATTTTGAACCTAAGGAAGATGGCGTCTTGGTGCGTTTTCGTATTGATGGCGTGATGACTGAACAATGTCGTTTCTCACGTGATGTCTATAGTAATATTGTTAATCGCATCAAGGTGCGTAGTAATTTGCGGCTTGATGATCACTTTAGTGCGCAGGACGGAGCAATTCGTCATCAGCTTGCTAATGGAGCACATGCTGATATGCGTATTTCGATAGTGCCGACGCTTGATGGTGAGAAGATTGTTATTCGTCTCTTGTCTGAGTATGTTCGTGACTTTACGATGGCTGACGTTGGTCTCTCGGAGCGTGATCAGCATATCTTACAAGAAAACTCTGATCGACCTTTTGGTATGATTTTAGTTATTGGTCCGACTGGTTCTGGTAAAACTACTACGCTCTATGCATTACTGAAGAACGTGGCGACGCCAGATATCAATGTGACAACCATTGAAGATCCGGTGGAATATAAGATTTCTAATGTTAACCAGATTCAGGTGAATGAAGCTACCAATCTAACCTTTGCGGCGGGACTGCGCTCGATTGTGCGTCAAGATCCTGATGTGATCTTAGTTGGAGAAATTCGTGATATTGAGACGGCGGAGATTTCGGTCAATGCGGCGCTCACCGGTCACTTGCTTTTCTCGACTTTTCACGCTAATGACAGTGCGACGGCGATTCCGCGACTACTTGAGATGGGTGTTGAGCCATTTTTGCTTGCCTCAACTCTTAATCTCGTGGTGGCACAAAGGTTAGCGCGACGACTGTGTAATAAGTGCCGTTATTCTTATGTGGTGAAGCGTACGGAATTGAAAAAGACCTTTCCCTTGGTGGATAAATATTTTGGCAAGAAGGACAGTATTACTTTGTATCAAGGTAAGGGTTGTTCGAGTTGTAATCACTCGGGCTACAATGGTCGTATTGCCTTATTTGAATTTTTGCAGGTCAGTCGAGAAATGCAAGATATGATTTTGAAGCGACCTTCTACTCAAGAGATTTGGGATTTGGCGGTGCGCCAAGGGGCTTTGTCGATGTTTGAGGATGGGGTGGAGAAGGCGAAGAACGGGATAACTACTTTGGATGAGGTGATGAGGGTGGCGAATATTTCTTAATTTTAAATTTTAAATTTTAAATTTCAAAACAATTTTGAATATTACAATTTTTCAATTTAAAATTAAAACATTTAGTTATTGTTTTAAAATTTGAAATTTAAAATTTGATATTCTTCTATGGCTGATTCAAAGCCACGAAACAATTCAACTACCCTCTGGGCTAAGCTCAACGCTCCCAGTACTCGTGTCAGTGCGAAAGACCGGGCTTTTTTCTTGGAAAATTTGTCGACTTTGATTAAGTCGGGCATGCCGATGACGGCGACTTTGCAGGCTATTCAAAAAGAATCTAAGTCAGCGAAGATGAAAGCAATTGTGGCGAAGATTCAAGGCGAGATTGACTCGGGCATGTCTTTTACGGACGCGCTAGGTAAGTATAATTTCTTGCCGACTTATAGCATGTCGCTCATCAAGGCGGGTGAAAAGTCCGGTAGGTTTTCTCAGAATTTGCAGGTGATTGTGGAGCAACAGACTAAGGATGCCCAGTTTGGAGCTAAGCTACGTGGGGCAATGATTTACCCGGTGATTGTCTTGGTGGTGGCGGTGGTGGTGGGCCTGGGTCTGTCATGGTTTGTTTTGCCGAAATTGACTACTGTCTTTGAGGGTATGAATGTGGCTTTGCCTTTTACGACTCGAGCTTTGATTGCTTTTGGTAAATTTATTACTAAGTACGGAGCTTTGGTTATACCGGGCTTTTTGTTGTTTTTCTTTACGCTGCTTTATTTTTGCTTTATTTATCCCAAGACCAGATTTATTGGGCAAAGATTCATTATGCATTTGCCAGGTTTTCGACAGGTGGTGTTTGAGTCAGAGATGGCTAGGTTTGGTTATTTGTTAGGTACGCTGTTTGGGGCAGGATTACCAATTTTGGATTCGCTGACAGCTTTGAAAGAGTCGAGTAGTTATCAGGATTATCGTAATCTCTATGGCCATTTGAAAGATGGCGTGGAGGAAGGATTTACCTTTGAACATGGTTTTGAAACTTACCGTAATTCTGATCATTTGATCCCACCTTCGGTGCAGCAAGTGATCACAACGGGTGAAAAGTCAGGTAATCTGGCTGAGGCGCTGAAAAATGTCGGTGTGGTATATGAGGCGAAGATTGAGATTACTTCTAATAATTTGTCAGCCTTGCTTGAGCCAGTGCTCTTGGTGGTGATCTTTGTGGGTGTGATGGGACTAGCTTTGTCGGTGATTCAGCCGGTGTATGGATTGCTTGGTGGATTGGATCAGAAATAGAAATAATAAGTCTAAAGTCAAAAGTCGAAAGACGAGCGTTCTTATGACTTTAGACTTTCGACTATAAGTTTTTTATAATGGATAGCGTAAATAAAGGTAAAAATATTCTTGGTATCAGCATGCTGGAGATAGTTCTTTCAATGACTATTTTCGCTATCATTGCCGTGAGTGCTTTGCCTTTCTTTATGAGTTTGATTGCTAAGAATAAATTGGACTCGACTAAGCTGCTGGCTGCCCAAGGTGTGCGGCGGGCGATGATGAAAGCTCAAGCGGCGGAGGCGGATAGTGCTTGGGGTTTGAAGTTGATGGCAGATAAGATCGTGGTTTTTAGTGGAGAGAATTATGTTAATCGTAATGGTCAGTATGATCAGGTGATGCCAATTGATTACAATGTGGTTTTTAGCGGTGATACAGAGTTGGTATTTGGTAAATTGACGGGAGAGTTAGCTGCTGATAAGAGTTTTGTGATTATGGTACAATCAACTGGTGAAAGTAAAACTGTGAGTGTGAATCGGTATGGGGCGTTGACTTATTAGTTTGGTTATTTTTTTTGTGAACGCAAATTACCTAAAAAGTTGAAAGTTAGAAAGTGGAAAGTTAAAAGTTCTTGTACTTTCTAACTTTATACTTTCTAACTTTCTAGCTAAATTTTTTAGACATGGAACTAAATTCAAAAAAAACTGTCTCGGCTATGACACTTCTGGACGCTGTCCTCGCGCTCGCGATGTTCGGTATTTTCTTTGGTTTTATCGTCAATCTACTTTTCTTGGGTCAGGACTCGGTGATAGTTAGCGGGAAGCGGCAGCAGGCGGCGCTCCTCACTCAAGAGGCGGTGGCTGCGGTGGAAAGTATTGTACGGAGAGATTTTCGTAATATTGGGTCTGGTGACTACGCTCTTTCTACGTCTTCTAATCGTTATAGTCTGAGTTCAAGTAGTGTTGAGCACTTAGGTATTTTTGATCGAACAATTAATATTACAGCGATAGATTATCTCAGTCGGGCGGTGACAGTGACGGTGTCGTGGATGCAAAATTTGCAACGCAGTGGTAGCATCAGCATGGCTTATAATCTGTATAACTGGGCCTTAGGTTTTGTTTATGATCATGGCAAGGTTAAATTTGATGCTAATTATCGTAATAGTGTGCAGGTCTCGACTAGTGGTAGCACTTCTAGTGTGGGCTTGCTGCGAGCTGGTGATTGGGGTCGGACGATTTTGTTTAAAGCTTATGATATGACTGGCTCAACGGTGGCGAGTGATGTGGCGATGTATCGCTATTATCTTTATGTGAGTAAGTTGATTAGTGCTGGTGGACCGGAGCTCGTTCGGCTCGATGTAAATAATTTGTCAGGTGGGGAAGTTAGTGCGGACAAGACTTGGACTTTTGGACGACCATTGATGGCTAGTTACTTTAATGATGATTTGACCAAAGCTTATTTTGCTTCTACGAATCCCAACGAAATTAGTATTTTGGATTTGAGTACTGATGGCATTAGTTCAATCAATGTTCCGGGTACAGTCGATCCTCTAGATATCTCAGTTAGTAATGACAAGATATTTTTAGCTAAAAATAATGATGCTGCTGGTCCAGAATTAGAGATTTACAATACGAGTGGCACGAGGATAGGTAGTGCTGAGATTGGAGCTAATGCTACGAAGGTGCTCGCTGATAGTCAGTATGCTTACATCACTTCGGCTTCGGATGTGCGGGAATTGACGATTGTTAATCATACGGCTTGTGCTGGCACAGCTCCCTTTGCTTGTCCAATAGTTCGGTCCTATGATATGGCTGGCACAGCTGATGCTACCGCCTTAACAAAAGGCACTAGTACTAATTGGTATTTGGGTCGCTCCAATGGTAGTCTGTATACTTTGAATATTGTTGATCCGCTTAATATTACACAGACTTGGACGAATGCGGTGATTACTGCTTCGATTAAGGATTTGAGTTATGACTCGAGAGAGGCTTTGTTAACGATTGCAGCTAATCGTAGTGCTACTCAGGAATTGAGTTTTTATGATTTTGATACTTCATTACTAACTACTCGTGATTTAAGTGGGTCTTTGGCGGTGAATAGTGTTCTGAAATATGGTGGCTTTGTGTATGCAGCTAGTCCTGTGGTTAGTGCTGAGCTGCAGGTCGTGCAGGCGTTGGGTGAGAGTTGGGCTAATCCGACGGCGCCGGGATTTTATAATCCGCCGAGTACCACTGATGCAACTAGGAGCTTTGTGTTGGGGACGACTGCTTATCTGGCTCTTAATAAGGTGACTGGTGGACCAGAGTTTTATATTGTGAATGTGGCTAATCCTGCGGTGCCAGTTTTGCTTGGTGCTTTAGAGATTAATGAGAATGTGACTGATGTTTGGGTGAGTGGTAATTATGCTTATTTGAGTACGGCAGGGGATGCTAAGGAATTAACTGTTGTTGATGTCAGTGATAAGGCTAATCCTGTGCTGCGTACTACACTTGACTTGCCGACCGCAGCTGACGGCCTCTCGATAGTAGGCGATACGACTAATCAAGAAGTTTTCCTAGGGACAGCTAATAATACGACTGGAGCTGGCTATGAACTTTATGGCATTGATATTAGTGAGATTGGTGCGACTAGCAGCTTGTCTTGGTCTCGAGGTTATAATGCGAGTGGAGCGGTGTATGATTTGGATATGGATACTGAGCATCGGATGGTTTATTTGTCGACTGGTAACACTAGTCAAGAATTACAAGTGTTAGATGTCAGTGTGCCTAATGTTGCGGTTCAGGTTGAGTCTTATAATACGGCTAATGGAACTGCTTATGGAGTCGATTATGATCCGATAACTGGTAATAGCTTTGTGAGTCTTTCTAATAATGCGGCGAGTGATGATTTTTATATGTTGAAGTCAGCGGGTATTAGGAATATTACGCCTGACTTTACTCAATTGTCTAGTATTGCTTATAACGGTGATCCGACGAATGATGGAACGGTGGTGAAGGTGGATAATCAAGGCTATGCCTATCTCGGTACTAGTTATTTTAGTTTTTTTAATAATGATTCTTTTTATATCTTGGATATTAGTCAGCCAGCCAATCCACGTGTGGTGGGTGATTATAATGCCGGCGGGACAGTTTGGGATATTCAGATTAGTGGTGACTATGCCTATCTAGCCACGGGTAATGCGTCCAAAGAATTGCAGGTGCTTAATATTAGTAATAAGACAAGTCCGGTACAGGTAGCTTATTATAACGCTTCTGGCTCACAGAACTTCACTGGTCTCGATCAGATTGCTAGTACGACTTATGCTTCGAGTATTTCTGATGAGACGCTCTATGCTTTTAATACTACTAATCCTAATGCCATTAGCTTGCGTGGGTCTCTTGATACTGGTCGGGCCTTGCGTGAAGTATCGGTTGGACCAGATTATGTCATGGTGGCGACACAGGCGACTAATGCTGGTCTGATCGCTGTCGATGTGCGTAATTGGAATAGTATGAGTGTGGTAGGAACTTATAATACTGGTGTGCTGTGTAATGATTTGTTTTATGAAAAGGCCAAGGATCGAGTCTTTGTGGGTTGTAATGTTAAGTCAGGTAATCCCAGCTTTCCTAATCTCTTTGCGATTGATGCCAGAAACCCTAGTAGCTTGTCCTTGTTGTCATCGAAGGCGACTAATCATGACTTGATCGATATGTATTTGTGGGGGACAAGACTGTATTTGACTAGTGATACCTCGCCTCGTCCGGCTTTGATTTATAATGTTAATAGCTCTTCGACGATGGATTATGTTAATAGTTATGATGTGACTGGCGACGCTGATGCGATTACTTTTGATGGTCAAAATATGTACATTGCAGCTCATGGTTCGACAGCGGAATTCCAAGTCGTCGGTCCGGTCTGGACGACGACACCGTTTTTGTCGCTAGCTCGCTCATTGGATTTAAATAGTGATAATTATGCAGTGCTTGCTAACGACGATTATGCTTTTGTGGCCACTGGGTCAAGTACGATGGGATTAAAAATATTAGATGTGTCGGCAACTAGTTCGATGCAAGTTATTACCACGCGTTCGCCGGGGTTGAGTTATGGTCTTGCGTTGAGTGAAATTGGTGATCTGTATCTGAGCTCTGGTAATGACGCTAAGGAATTGCAGATTTTCCGAAAGGCAACGGAGACTACTCCTTATATTGATCAAGGCTGGGTAGTGTCTATGCCTTATAACTCTGGTCTTGCCACTACGCGTTGGAAGTATTTGTCTTGGGAGCAGGCCGGTACTGGTTCGGTGCTATTTAATTTACGAACTGCTCCTGATAATGCTGGTGCGCCTGGTGTTTGGACGGAGTGGTTGGGACCAATTAGCACTGGTGATAACTATACAGTTGGTTCGGATCAGAATATAATTCATGCTAGTCAAGCTGATGGAGTTGCTGATCAATGGTTGCAGTATCGAGCAATTTTACAATCGCCCTCTAATGTAGCTAGTCCTAGTCTAGAGGGTGTAACAATTTACTATGAATAGAAATAGACCAGCTTTTACTTTATTGGAGATTATTCTGTATGTCTTTGTTTTTGGTGTGTTGTCAGTAGCTTTGTATAATTTTGGTAATATATCTTTTCGGACTAATGCTTATAGTCAGTCGGTGGCAGAGGTTGAACTTAGCGGTTCGGCTTTGATGTTGAAGATAGTTGATGAGATTAACAGGACTGTGGCTACTGGTGGTGTTAATTATCCTGGTCCTGGACTAGCGTCAAGTAGTTTGTCTTTGCTTAGTCAGGTAAGTTCTAGTAATCCGATAATCTTTAGCTTGAATAATGGAGCGATGATGATGAAGGAAGGCGCGAGTTCTAGTTTAGCGCTTAGTTCTAATCGAGTGCGGGTGAGTGATTTGTCTTTTGTTAATTTGGGGACGGCCAGTAGTACGGTTTTGCAAATTAATTTTAAAGTAGCGACTAATAATAGTGATGGGATTAAAGAATATAATTATAGCCGAGTCTTTACTAGTGCGGCTAATGCTTTACAACGATGAAACGAGCTTATTCAGCCTTAATGGCGGTGATTATCATGGGTGTAGTGATGCTGATCGTGGCAGTGACTTTGGTGACTTTGGGTGGTGATTCAAATCAGCTTGCTGGAGTGGTGTCTAATCGCTACTATGCGAAAAATTTAGCTAAAGCTTGTGCCGAAAAAGCATTAACTTTTTTGCGTAATAAAGAAAGTTTGGATGCCAGTCAGAATTATAAGGCAAGAATAATTATTGAACCAAGCGATGATGCGATGATTAGTTCAGTCAATCCTAATTTGAACTATGGTGCAAGTAGTGCCGTGGCTTTGTCAGCCAGTTCAGCTTTGCTGTACCGTTTTGATGTAGCAGGAGCGGTGCCTGAGGGAGCAGTGATTTTGTCGGCGACGATGAGAATTTATGCTTTGTCAGAGTCAAGTGGTAGTGAGACGATTAGGGCTTATAGAATTTTGCCGGCTAATGCTGCTTGGCTCGAGGGTAATAACGATGGTACGGCCTCCTCGTTCTTTGATGTTAATTGGTCTTATTTGGATTATGGATCACTGACTAATTGGGCGGGTAGTCCTGGCATGAGTACAGCTGCTACGGATTATTATGCGATTCCTGAAGTATCAATTGCTGATAAGATAGTTAGTAGTACGGCCTATAGTCTAGAGATCAGTAGCAGTACGGTAAATAGTTGGCTTGATCCTAGTAATAATCAAGGCTTAGTTGTGCGCAGTGATGCTGGATCTGAATTGTGGTTTGCGACAAAGGAGGCGGCGATAGTTAATCAACGTCCAGTGTTAGATTTAGTTTATAGTGTTAGTGATTTGCAAAGTGCTAAGGGTGGCGTGAGTCAGGATTATGGTTATTGTTTTTATCAAAATATTAATACTAGTGGTGATAATTGGGTGGTAGAGGCGACGGGTATTAGTAAGGATGTTTGGTCTTTTAATCGGGTTAATTTGACTCAACCAAGTAGTACGCCCTCGGTCATTACTATTAGTAGCTGGAAAGAAGTTGAGAGTTTTTAAAGTTAAGCTTCTCGCTTCTAGTAAGAGTTGTTATAATAAATGTTGTTAGGTGATGTTTATTTGCAGCTTTGTCAAAGTATGGTATAATTAATTGACTGAAGATTTTTTCATAATTTATCACTTTTTAATTTTTAAAAGATTTAGAATTAATAATTTATATGACTCATCAAAATGAACAAAAAGGTTTCACACTTTTGGAAATCTTGCTCGTGGTGGCTGCTATTGCCATCTTGGCTGCGATTGTTATCGTGGCAATTAACCCAACTAAGCAGTTAGGTCAGACTAAGAACGCACAGAGGCGTTCAGATGTAAACTCTATTATCAATGGTATTTATCAATACTCGATTGATCATGCTGGTTCTTTGCCAGCTGGTATTTCAACAACTGCCACGCAGATTTGTAAGACTGGCACAGCTACAGCGACTTGTGCGACTTTGGGTCTAACTGACTTGCAAGTTGTGACAGCTAACGAAACTTACCTAACAGCTATTCCAAATGACCCAACTAATACTGCTACTGCTGGTGTTGGTTACTTTGTCGGTAGATCAGCTAATGGTCGTGTTACTGTGACTGCTCCAAACGCTGAACAGGGTGAGACTATTTCTGTTACTAAGTAATAATTTAGGCTTAGTATTTAAGCCAATTGATAAAGTTATGATTACAAACAAAGAACAAAAAGGCTTTACCTTGCTGGAAATCTTGCTGGTAGTAGCTGCTATTGCCATCTTGGCGGCGATTGTCATTGTGGCGATTAACCCAACTAAGCAGTTAGGTCAGACTAAGAACGCGCAGCGTCGCGCTGACGTGACTACTATTTTGAACGCTGTCTATCAATACTCGATTGATAATAACGGTGCTATTCCACCATCTATCTCGACTACAACTCGTAATATCTGTAAGACTGGCGTGAGTTCAACTGTCTGTCAGGGTGTGGCGGCTGGTTTCGGTGGTGTGGATGTCGGTGGCGTTGGTGTGCAGGCTGGTGCTGTTTACTTGGGTGAGCTGACTACTAGCGAGCTTTACTTAACCTCTATTCCAACTGATCCAAGTGGTGTTGGTACTGCTACAACCGGTTACTACATCAGAAAGACTCCTACTAACCGTATTTATGTGGAAGCACCTCATGCTGAGAGCTTTGACTCTAACACGGTCTATATTAACGTGACTCGTTAAATAATAGAATAATAAAAAACACCTCTAATTGAGGTGTTTTTTTATTATTATATTTATGACCAGAGATAGAAACCAATGAGACTGACCAAGAAACCGATGAGAGCGCCGACGGCGATTTGTGCACTGCTGTGACCGATCTTTTCGCGGAGATGAGGATATTTGTCGTCTAGTAATTTATCTTCGTCGAGGTCTTGGACTAGGTCGTTGATGACGGCGCCTTGCTGACCGAGGTAGCGACGGAGGCCGACGGCGTCGCGGATAGTGAGGACCATAATGACGAAGGTGAGTCCGAACATGGCAGTATCAATGCCCATCTCGAGGCCAATGATAGTGGTGAGACTAACAGTCATGGCGGCGTGGCCACTAGGCATGCCGGAGTAGGCGACGATGTTTTTAAAACTGAATTTGGTATTATTGGATTTGATGAAAAATTTAGAGCACTGGGCAATGAGGGCAGCGGCGAGAGGGAGTAGTAGATAAAGCATAAATTGTGTTATTTAGTGGCTTGATTTATAATGCCATTATAGCTTAGCTATTTCTAAGTAACAAGTATTTATGAAAATTGTGATCCGCGCTGGTGGGACTGGCACTAGACTGTGGCCGATGAGTCGGCAGACTAATCCTAAGCAATTTCAAGCGATTGTTGGTGAGGAGTCCATGATCAAGATGACTTATGATCGAGTTCTAGCGGCTGTCTCTGGTCCTGTTGATATTTTTGTGTCGATTAATCAGGCGATGCTTGGTGTTTTGAAAGAATCTTTGCCTGATATCGTTGATGCTAATATTATCACAGAAACTGAATCGAGGAATACTGGTCCAGCGATGTGTCTGGAGGTGTGTTTTTTAGCTGCTGTTTGTGACAATGACGAAGTGATTGTGTCGGTGCCATCGGATGACTTTATTAGTGACGCTGACGTCTTTCGGAAGTTATTGAAATTATCAGAGGAATTTTTGCAAAGTCAGCCGGATTATATTTTGACGCCGGCAGTGAAGCCGGCTTATCTGGATACTGGTTATAGTTATTTTAGGGCTGGAGAAAATCTGCTAAGCAATGATGGAGAAGAAAAGATTTTTAAGGTGGCGGAAGTAGCCGAGAAGCCTGATGAAAAGAGATGTGGTGAAATGATTGAGAGCGGTGAGTATTATTGTCATACAGGAATGTATATTTGGCGACTAGGCTATATTAAACAGTTATTTCAAGACTTGCAGCCGGAAATGACCAAGGTGTGTGAGGAGATTGTGGCTTTGATGAAAGTTGGAAATGCTGAACAAAAAATTACTGAGCTCTATGGAACTCTAGAAAAAATGAGCATTGAGTCGGCGATTACTGATAAGGCGCCAAAGTTGGCGATGAGCGTGTCTGTGAATCTCGGTTGGTCGGATTTGGGTAAATGGCATATTATTAAGCGGATGTTACTTGCTGATGAGACTAATAATTTGACCAAGGGCCGAGTAGTGGCTCATAATGCTAGTAATAATTTGATCTATACCACTGATGTGAAGAAAGTGGTGGTGGTTAATGACTTGCATGATTTGATTGTGGTTGATACACCGGAGGGACTCTTTATTTCTTCTAGTGGGCGGAGTGCGGAGGTGAAGGAGTGTGTGGGGGAGATCAAAGAGAAGGGGTGGGAGGAGTGTTTGTAAATTTTTTAAATAAATAAAAATATGTTTCTAAAAATTGCGAGTTTTCTGGTGATGGCCATAGTGGTAATGGTTGGTGGCGCTTATGCTTGGTATTATTATGGCTTTGCTAAGCCAATTCATAAGGAATTTAGTATTACTATTAATCCAGGCTCGAGTGTGGCTCAGATTGCTAGTGAGCTGAAGAAGGCGGGCGTGATTAGTTCGGAATGGGCTTTTAAGGCTTATGCTAAGACTTCGGGCCTCGCTGCTAAGCTTCAGGCCGGTGAGTACAAATTGCCATCAGGCATTGATGGTCCGGCTCTGGTGAAGATGCTAACTCAAGGTAAGGTAACTAAGGATGAAAAAGTGGTCTTGGTGCGTGAAGGACAAACGAATAAAGAGATTGAAAATTATGTACATGATAACAATTTGATTATTGATGGCTCTTTTTATCGACAGGCAACAGTGCTGACTAGTCAATTACCGCTTGAATGGAAGGCTAAGTATCCATTTCTAGCTGAAGCACCGACTAAGGTGGATTTGGAAGGTTATTTGTTCCCAGACACTTATAGATTATTTAAAGATGATAATGGTGAGGTCTTGGTGACGAAGATGCTGGATAACTTTAAGAGTAAGGTGACTGAGCAGATGATGACGGATATCAAAGCTCAGAAAAAGACTTTGTATCAGATCTTGATTATGGCTTCGCTCTTGGAGAAGGAAGTGCGCGGTGAGACGGATATGAAAGTAGTGTCTGGTCTCTTTTGGAATCGTCTGCGTGATAGTGAGCGTCTGGAGTCTTGTGCGACTTTGGCTTATCTCTTGGGAGTAAATAAGCCGATTTATACGATTGAAGATACACAGATTGATTCGCCTTATAATACTTATCGTAATGATGGCTTGCCACCTACGCCGATTGGTAATCCAGGTATTGCTGCCATTAACGCGGCTATTTATCCGACCCCTTCGGATTATAAATTCTTCTTGTCGCGGCCTGATACGGGCGAGACGGTCTTTGCGAAGACTTATCAGGAGCATTTGGATAATAAGAATAAGTATTTGAAATAAAAAACCGTCAGTTGTGCTGACGGCTTGTGGAATTTTTTAAGCTTGCTTGATCCAGTATTCTAATTCTGTAAAATCGTAGAAACGATTGTCTTGATTTGTTCTTTTCTTGATTGGTATACGATGGAGCATAGTAATTTTGCCATGCTTTTGTTTGGGATCTAGTTTGTAGTTGTTGTAAATCTTGCCTGCTTTGAGGTAAGTGTAATTGATTCGTTCATGAGTCCTGTCGACTAAGATTGCTCTTTTTTGATAAATGAAAAACAGGTCATGAGCAAGATTTTCAAGTATGTTTTTGGCTTGTCTTTGATGGACTATGTAAGGATGAGGTCTTTGTCGTTCGTTAAGAATAGGGTCTTGGTAATTAGCAACTTCTATTTTGACATTGCCTTGGCTGAGCGCTTCGAATTTATTAATATAGTCGATTGCGCTTAATTCTATGGGTCTGACAAAGATGCTTAGACCTTGTTCTTGCTTGTTGATGTGTTCAAAGTCCATAATGGTTAGGCTTAAATTAAACCAATCTTCATAGAAATTGAACCATTGCTTTAGGATTGTGTTACTGCCACTGCTTTTTTTGTGGCTATTGGGATAGAGATCTGAGTGTGCCTTATCTTTTCCGAAAATTGCATTGGGAAGTAAGCTGCAGTTACTAGCCATGATAGGACTCCTTGTATGTAGTTTGTGAGCCAAAATCGCTTTGACGGACGGCTTGGGCTGGGTAATTTAGAATCAGCTAAGCGCTATATAGGCAAAAAGCTTTGTATATACGGCGTTTAGCTCATTATTGTCAAGGGACGAAGATTATAGTAGTATAGTGAAATGTTGATGTTTTGTCAATGTTTGTCGACATACCCTGCCCTAGAGGACACCCCTCTGGAGAGGGGAATATCCCTCTCTTGACAATTTCCTAATTATTGTCTATATTTAGCCCATAACTAAACAGTCGCAGACAGTGAGCGGTCAATAAGACTCACCGAGATTGGATATTAGTCTTTGTGACTAAATTCTCTGCGGCTTCATTAGCCGTTTTTTTATAGCTAATTAACAAAACATTATGGCCAAAACAAAACTACAAAAGCAGGTCATATTGCGCGATCTTGAAGCAAAGCTTGCCAAGTCTAAGGCTGTGGTTTTTGCTCGTTTCAATGGTTTTGGTGTAGCTCAGAATGAAGAGCTACGCAACAAGCTTCGCAGCGAAGATAGTGAATACTATGTAGCTAAGAAGACCTTGCTCACCAAAGCCTTGTCTGGAGCAGGACTTACTGATTTTGACGCTAAGTCGAGTGAGGGCCAAATGGCCGTTATCTTTGGCTACGGTGATGAAATCAGCCCAGCTAAGACACTAGCCAGCTTCGTGAAGAGTTCCGAAGGCAAAATTGAATTTGCCGGCGGTATCTTGGAAGGTCGTATTATCAACAAAGCAGAGGTAGCGGCACTCGCTAACTTGCCAAGCCGTGAAGAATTGTATGCGAAGATCGTTGGTTCGATCAATGCTCCAGTTTCTGGCTTTGTCAACGCTTTGGCTGGTAATTTGCGTAATATCGTCTATGTCCTTAAAGCAATTGAGGGCAAAAAATAATTAATAAACACTAATAATAAACATATGGAAGACAAGAAAGATGTAATCGTACCTGAGAAGTTTGCTTCTTTGGTCAGCTCAATTGAAAAAATGTCCGTTTTGGACTTGGCCGAATTGGTCAAAATCTTAGAAGAAAAGTTTGGTGTGTCTGCTGCTGCTCCTGCTATGATGATGGCTGGTCCTGCTGCTAGCGCTGAAGCTGTTGAAGAAAAGGACAGCTTTGATGTCGAACTCACTGACGGTGGTGCTAACAAGATCAATGTCATTAAGGCTATCCGCACTGTGACTGAACTCGGTCTTAAGGAAGCTAAGGATTTGGTCGATGGCGCTCCTGCCATGGTCAAGGCCGGTGCTTCTAAGGATGAAGCTAACAAGATGAAGGCAGTCCTCGAAGAAGCTGGTGCTAAGGTGACTCTTAAGTAAGAGTTGAGTCTACTGTTAAAAGGACGTTTCCGATTGGAGGCGTCCTTTTTTGTTTAGGTAATTGGGTTAATTTCAAATTTAAAATTTCAAATTTAAAAACAATTTCAAATGTTACAAATCATAATTTAAAAACGTTTAAAAATTAAAACATTGGGTCATTAAGATTTGTTTTGAAATTTGAAATTTTAAATTTGAAATTAATCTGGCTTTGACATTAATCCCTACAAGCTCTAAAATTACCCTATATTAATAAATAACTACCTAATCCTATGCCCAAGCTCTGGTATGAGAATATTTTAAAATTTGGTGTGATTTTGAGTTTGTTTAGTTTTTTTATTGTCGACAAGAGCTTGTATTTTCCTTACATTACCGGTAAGCAAATTTATTTTAATATCTTGGTGGAGATCTTGGCTGTTTTTTGCTTGGCTTTGGTGGTTAAGTATCCGGAGGCTAGGCCGAAGAAGTCTTATATTACTTGGTCGCTGTTAGCTTTCTTTGCGTCGTTGCTCGTGTCGAGCTTTTTTAGTATTGATTTTAATTTGAGTTTTTGGGGTGATGCGGAGCGGATGTTGGGCTGGTTTCCGACAGTTCATTTGCTAGCTTTGTATTTCATTATCATTACTAGCTTTAAGAAAAAAGAGGATTGGACTTGGCTCTTTGTGTCGTCGCTGGCGGCCGCTAGCGCTTTGTCGCTCTATGCAATCTTTACAGCTCAAGGTGGTAAGTCGGTTGGTAACGTGAACATGACGTCTAATATTTCGACGCTGGGCAATGCGACTTATGTGGCAGGGGTGATGATTTTTAATTTCTTTTTTGGCTGGTATTTGTTTTTTCAGACTAAATCAAAGCCGCTGAAGTTTGTAGTTAGTGTAGGCATACTATTGTCTTTGATTGCTTTCTTTTATGCGGATGTGTCTGGCTCGCAAGTTGGTTGGGCTTTGGGATTAATTACAACCCTGGCTATTGCTGGAGCTTTAAATAAAGAGTCAAAGATGAGGCGCTATACTTGGTTTGGTCTTGCGGCAATGGTGCTAGTGATAGTTTTACTTTTTAGCTTTCGTTCAGCGAGCGTGTTTGATGGTAATAAATTAGGCAAGATTTTGCGTGATTTTAATCAAAATAATACTACGTTGCGGACGAGGACATATGCTTGGCGAGCGGCTTATTTGGGTTTTCGTGAGCATCCAATTTTTGGTAATGGCTATGGTAATTTCGCGTCTCATTTTGATAAATATTTTATTGGCTCTTACTATAACTGGTCACTGGGTGAAGAATATTTTGATCGAGCTCATAATAACATTTTGGATATACTATCGACAGCTGGTTTGGTTACTTTGCTAGCCTACCTCTCTATTTTTGTTGCTCTGGCTTATCACTTGATTAAGTCTTATCGTGAAGGGAAGATTAGTGTCTTAGAAATTTCTACGATGACTGGTGTCTTTGTTGGTTATTTTATTCACAATCTTGCTGTCTTTGATGCTCTTGCTAATTATATTTTGTTATTCTTCAGTCTTGGTTTTGTTTATTATCTGTCTAATAGAGCTGAGGATGGTTTGATGCATAGAATTGGAGAAAAATTACAAACTGATAGAGGTGAGTGGACGGACAAAGAATTAGGTGCGTTGTTTGGTGCTGGTGTGATTGCTCTGACTTTGATTTATAACTACAATGTGCAGGTGTCTCAGGTTTTGGAGAAGTCGGTTATAGCGGCTAGTTATTGGCACACTAGTCGTGATCCACAGCTTGCAGTAAATATGTATAAGGAAGCTTTTGCAATCAAGACGCCTTATGATCGAGATCCGCGGATGTTGCTGGCTAATAACATCAATGATAACCCTGAGAAATTACAGTCTTTGCCACTAGCTAAGCGTAAAGAGGCAGTGGACTATGCTATTAGTTTGTTGCGTCAAAATTTAGAATTAAATCCTCATGATAGTTTGACCTTGTTTGTGTTAGCTCGCTTGCAAACCGCGGCCTTTAGAGTGACGGCTGAGCCAGAGTACTTGAGAGCTGCGCTACTTAGTTTAGATGCATCGATTGCTGAAGGTGGTGAGCATATTCCACCTTATATACTCAAGTCTAATTTGCTAGTTGTGATGGGTGACAAGGATAAGGCAAAGGCAACGCTTAACAAAGCACGTAGTTTTTTTGATTATCCGGATCTTAGTTGTCGTTTGGCAGCTCTTGGTTTTGATCAGGCTAAAGTTGCCGAAGAAACTTATCAGTTAGCGGATAAGTGTTTAGCTAATCCTAGCGGACAAGAATCGTTAGGTGCTGGACCGTTTTTGGATAAATTAGCGGCTCGTTATCGATCGTCTAAGAAATGGGATTTGTTGGTGAAGGTGGATGAGCTGAAACTATCCCAAGATATGACTAATAAGGCCTTGTGGCAAGAAATTATTAATCTCTACCGATTACTTGGTCAAGAAGATAAAGCGGAGGCCGTAACGGATGCGATGAATCAAGTCTTAAAAGCTAAATAGGATATTTTTGTTTGCTGGCGGATTGTGGTATAATTAGAAAAGTTGAAAGTTAGAAAGTATAAAGTTTGAAAGTTTTTTGTAGGTTTTATTTTTTGCCTATTTTGTAATGATTTATAACTTTATAACTTTTAAACTTTATAACTTTTAAACTATTCTATGATTTGTCCTGATTGTGGACGTGAAATTCCAGCTAATTCCATCTCTTGTCAATATTGTGGCAAGCTTTTTGTGAGTCAGCGAGCGCGAGTAGAAGAGACTCCGGTTCATGAACAAGTGAGTCGTTTGTCTAGTCAGCTTAAGGATCAAGAACAGGCCACTGGTGAGGCGATTGGTTGGCGTCGTAAGCAGCGCTGGTTTTTTTATGCTGCGGGGAGTCTAATGTTTATTGGGGCAGTGGTGGTGATGGTGAATATCTATAATTCCAATACTAAGGCGATGGCGGATTTGGCTAATGTTCAGGTGCGTTATGCTAGTAAGGAGAAGCAACTCGAGGATATTATGAAGCAGTTAGATGATCTGAATGCTACTTTGAATGACAAAGATGCTAGTGTAACTGACTATAAAGATAAATTATTGAAGAGTACTAAGAGTTTGACGGAGATTACTGAGCGCAATAAGAAGCTTGATGATGATTTGGCTAGTGCTAAGCAGTTGGCTGAGACGAGTCAGGGGCAATTGTCGGCGGCGATGGCGGTCAGTAATAATTTATTATTGAGGCTGGCTGTCAATGTAAGCGAGGCGGAATTGTTGAAGATACCAGTGGCAGTAGCTGAAGCACAAATGATAGATACAGACAAAGATGGTTTAGCTGATGAATTAGAAAAAGTACTTGGAACAAATGAAGTGAAAATGGATACTGATGACGATGGTTTTGATGATAAGGCAGAGCTAGAGAATGGTTTTAATCCGGCTGGTGAGGGTAAATGGTCCAGTACTCCTGCAGAAAAATATAAAAATACTTTGGTGCTGGCTAAGAAGGATGGTCTTAGTTATGTTTGGTATGTGGCAGCTAATGGCAAGAGATATTATATGGGAGCTAGTGATAATGAGTTTAAGTATTTATTAGCTAGTCCGTATTGGAATAC
>CAYSXQ010000004.1:18909-48796 GCA_964435085.1 uncultured Gammaproteobacteria bacterium
TTGGTGATAGTGGTTTTGTGGTCCAACAATTTACTGAGAGCAAAGATGATAATCGGTTTACGCCGATTTTCTTTTGTTTATAGGGGTTGGATGGCGGCTGAGGCGACTAGTCCAGAGGCTGCTTACGGTGGCTTTCGAAAGGCTTTGGCGGCTGCTAGTCCGGAAGTTAATAAATATTTGTCGCCTAATGCCCAGGAGGAATATCGATTTGTTTTGAGTGATCCTGAGAAAAGGCAGATGATCTTAGCTTGGCCAGAGAAGTTGACTAAGGTGTATCAGGTGCCTTGTGATGAATTTGAGGGTTGTGAAGAACAGGCGGTGTACAGTTTGGATTATTATCAGGAGGAAACGAAAGTAGAATTTCGTGGTAAAGAGACTGTGATCAAGGCGGGAAATTATAAGAGAGAAGTGGTGTTTATGAAGCGGCGAGGTGGAGGGTGGTGGATTAAGAAGCTATGATCAATTTCCTACCACAAGGGCACTATGAATTTTAAATTTCAATTTCCAAGCAAATTACAATTTAAAAA
Organism: uncultured Gammaproteobacteria bacterium; assembly: GCA_964435085.1. Lineage (GTDB taxonomy): Bacteria > Patescibacteriota > Patescibacteriia > Patescibacteriales > Patescibacteriaceae > UBA917. The sequence continues at coordinate 19,437 of CAYSXQ010000004.1, forward strand.
GTCCCAAATCGCAAGTTCCAAATAAATCCCAAATTCCAAAATTTAATTAAGCTAATTTTGAGATTTGATATTTGGAAATTGTTTGGAAATTGAAAATTGGAACTTGGAAATTAAAAAATGTGTTAACTATCAAAAAAATATTATTTTTATCCCTAGTTGTTTTTATTTTATCCTCTCGTAGTGTTTTGGCGTATGACAGTCATTTTGCTCATCGACAATTAGTCGCGCGGACTTTAGCTTTGTGGCAGGAGGCTAAGCAGCTTCGTCTTGATCAGGAGCAGATTGATTGGATAGTGGATGGGGCAGAAGCAGAGGATTATCCGGCTGTTCGTGCTCTTAATCATTTTTATGATCCGACGACTGCTCGAGGTTTGACTGTGATGGGTGTGCAGTTGGGTCAAGCTGCGCCTGATTGGGCGCTGGATGACAAAAATCAGCAGAGTGGTTGGGGCGGTGATTTTTCTTGGCGAAGTGGTGTGGTGGCGATGAAAAATGGTGATGAAAAATTAGCCTGGCTTGCTTTGGGGCACAATTTACACCTGCTAGCCGATATGGCTAGTCCAGCACATACTCACAATGATGATCATGCTGAAGGCGATCCGTATGAGCGCTATATTAAGTATTGGTTGCGGGATAGAGGAGGCAGCTTTGATGAATTAGGAACGCTACAAGCTGAAGCGACTTGTCATACTTTGATTGATTGTTTGGAGGCAATGGCTACTTATACCAACAGTCATACTTTTAGCAAGGACTGGTCTTTGTTGAGAGATTTGCCTGTTGGTACAGTGCTTTCGGTGGATGGTAAGTTTTATTTAGATAATAAATTGATTGCAAAGAAGATTGTTGGTAAGTATGATGTTTTAACAGAGAAGGTGATGCTGGACAATGAAGTGTTTGATGCTTATCTGCAAGTTTTAGCGCCTTTGCTTATTGATTATGGTCAGTCTGTTGTGCAGGCTTATGTTGATGAGTTGGATAAGGAGTTGCCGCGATTGGAGCTTGTGAGTGATGTGATTGATGAGTCATTGGTGAGTGAGCCGAGTAAAAAGCCGCTGCGGATTATTATTCCTAGTATAGTGATTATTGATATAAAGAAGCCAGATTTGCCAGTGGATTTAGCGCCAAAATTGGTGGTGCCGGATCTAAAATTTGATTGGCCGATTGTTGATGAAAGTATAGGAATCCCGTCAGAGTATTTAGGTGGGCCGTGGTGGCAAGCGGTAATGAGCGTTGGAGCATTGCCGGTTTCGGCGGCTAGTCTAGATAAACAGTCTGAAGTTCCTGGGTCGAGTCAGGCCTCTGTCCTGAGCGAAGCCGAAGGAGAAGCAGAAAGTCCTGTTAGCAAAGAAGATGTGATCAATGCTACTAGTTCGCTGCCAATTGATAATAACCTAGATAATAATACTGCTGATGTGCCAATTGTGCCCGTGACGCCTGTTGTGCCGGATCCACCATTGGTTGCTGATGCTCCGAGTAGTTCGTTGCCAGTTTTGCCGCCGGTACTTGATGAGCCTGAGGCTAGTTCGACTCCAGCGATTGTTGAAGATGCTCCTAGCGCAGATTTTGTGTATTTGCCTAGTCAGTATGATGATTATTTGCAGATAATGTGGCAGGCAAGGCCAGCTGGTTTGTGGCGTTATGATTTGTTTATTGCTTACGATGATCAGCCCTGGCAGCAGCTAATTAAAGGGGAAATGCGTAATATCTATATGTTTAGCCCGGCTCAGATGCATAGTATTTTGAATCTCAGTGTGGTGGCTAGATTGCCTGATGGCACGAGGGTAGGGACTAGTAGTCAGGTGTATTTTGTGGGAACTGCTCCATAAGGCTAGGGTTATGACTTCTTCTGCTTGCTGTGTCATACTTGACTTATTTAAGTAATTATGCTATATTTTAAGAATAATAAACTACTGAGCATATTAGCTGTTTAATTAGCTAATATTAGATAAAAAATTAAAAAGCAGCAAATCGCTGGAGGGTAAGCCGCTGGTCTTTTTTATGAAAAATGAGACAATTTTAAATGAAATCATTAGTGAAGGCCAAGTTAATGAAGTGGCTAGTTTGAATTTGGCTGAAATTATCAGTCATTTGCTTGCTAATCTAAATCCTCGTGAACAGGATGTTTTACGTCGTCGTTATGGTTTGGCTGGTAGCGAAAAGGAGACTTTGGAGAGTATTGGTCGCGCTCATAAATTGACTAGGGAGCGTATCCGTCAGATTGAAAATGTCAGCGTGAATAAGATTAAGAAGAATCAGAGTTCAGAGAAGTTATTGTCTAAATTACAAAAGACTGTTGGTGATTTATTGTCTGAGCACGGTGGTGTGATTGACAAGGCTTATTTATTTAAAATTTTACATCAGTTAGCTAAATTGCAGAATGTTAATTCTGAAAGCGCTGAATATTATAATCATCTTAGCTTTTTAACTAGCCGAATTATTAATGATAATTTGGAAGAGCTAAACGATCAGGAACTATTTAATGATTTACTTAAGCTTAAGGAGCAAGGTATTGAACATCTAGCGGAGGTTGCGACTGAGGCTCTAAACAAAATTAGTGAGGCTAAATTAATGGTAGCGACTGATGACTTGATTGATTTGATCTTGAAGTCTTCTGCTTACCAGAAGCATGCTGATAAATTTCAAGCTCCAGGTAATCTAGATTTTAGTAATCAGATGAAAGAGGCTTTGCCTGATTATTCTGATAAGGTTTGGGGTAATCGTGTGGTTTATGGTCTGATTAAGTCAATTAAAAAACTTGATCAGAATAAATTCGGTAACTGGGGTCATACTGCTTGGCGAGAGGTTTTGCCTAAGACTGTTAATGACAAGATTTACTTGGTGCTAAAGAATCACGGCAAGCCAATGTACTATGGTGATATTGCTAAGCGTATTATTGAGCTTGGTTTTGATGCTAAGAATGTTAATACTGCCACTACGCACAACGAACTTATCTTAGATGATAAGTATGTCTTGGTGGGTCGTGGTATGTATGGTCTGAAGGAATGGGGTTATCAAGACGGCACGGTGGCTGATGTGGTGGAAGCAGTCTTAAAAGCTGCAGCTAGACCAATGGCTAAGGATGAATTGACTGAAGCGGTGATGAAGCAGCGCTTGGTGAAGCAGACAACTGTGAATTTGGCTTTGATGAATAAGAATCGTTTTGCGAAGAACAGTGATGGTAAGTACATAATCGCAACTAAGAAAATTTAAAAGTATTGGTAAAAATAAAAAAGTCTCTTCGGGTGAAGGGGCTTTTTTAATTTTAAATTTTAAAACAATTTTTAATGAAGAAATGCTATAATTTTTAAACAATCATTAAAATCATCACTGTAAATTGATAATTGTTAATTGAAAATTGACTAGCATCCCCAATCATTATCCATCATCAGATCATAATTAGCCTTAACGCGGCCGACGTAGATGCGGGTTTCGTAATAGCCGTCGTAGTCAGTGCATTCCCAGGCTGCCATAGAGGCGCAGCGACCTAAACCGTTGTCGTTGGCTTTTGGTCCGCCGTTATAGGCGGCGAAGATGTATTTGTAGTCACGATTCACATCACAGACGGAGTTTCGTGGCTTCTCGTAGCAGGCTGTGAGCATCAAGTGGCGGATGTATTTGGCGCCGGCTTGGAGGGAGACGCGAGGGTTGTAGAGATTGCCAGTGACACCCATGGCGCGAGCGGTGCGTGGCATTAGCTGCATGAGTCCAATGGCGCCGCGATTGGAGCTGGCACTCGCATTACCGCGTGATTCGGCGAGCATTTGGGCTTTGAGTAGAGTGCAATCGAGGTTATTTTCTTTGGCGACTTCACGCAAGATGTCGTCGTATTTGGTGAAATGTTTTTTGACATTGGCAGTGCCTTGGTATTTGCCCATTCTGAGTCGAGGGGTTTTACCTTGGCTTTCTTCGTAGGCAACTAAGGTATTGGCTACTTCGTCAGGATTTAGGCCGCTGAGGCCGTACCAGTCGTAGCGAGCAAAGTACCAAACGGTGCTGCTGGCTAATAGGGCGGTGATGGTGATGATTAATGATCCGGTCAAGATGCTGACTGATCGTGTAGCAATGTGGCGGTGGATGCGGTGTTTGTGATGTGATAATTTGCGCATAGATTAGCAGCCCCAGCCTGGAGTAGAGTTTATTTTATCTAAGTTAGCTTTGACTTTGCCGACATGATTGTAAGTTTGGAGATAGCTTTTTGGCTTGGCTGGATTCCAGTTAGCTGGGCACTCCCAAGCTGTTTTGCCGAAGCAACTTGGTTTGCGTGATTCGTTGTTAGCTTTTGGTCCGCCGTTATAGGCAGCGATAAAGTATTTAAGCTCCTTAGCGTTGCAGCCAATTTTATTACTTGCCTGGCCACCACAAGCCTTTGATTGTAGGAGCTTAATGTATTCAGCTCCGGCATAGATATTATCTTGATTTTTATTGATATCGCCACCAGCTTTAGCTGTCTCGAGAGTGGCAAAGGTTGTGGGCATAAGTTGCATAAGTCCTTGGGCGCCGACTGGGCTTGGTCTGGCCACGCCACCTGTTTCCGCCATCATTAAGGCTTTGAGGACATTGCAATCAACCTGATATTTATCAGCTGCTTTTCGTAGCATGGAATCATAGGTAGAGACATTGGTTTTGAATGTTGGTGAGTCTTTGATGTAAGCGCCGGTTAATTCGCTGCCGCCAGCGGTAAATTCTGGCTCTGGGTCCTCGATGCTATCAATAGTAATGTTTTTAAAATTAACCAAGTCAGTGTTGATCATGGAGAGTAACATGTAAGAGCCAAGTCCAAGGGCAAGGCCGGCTAGTCCGCTGTTAATCCAGGCTTTTGATTCGCTAATACTACTGGGATTGCCCATGGAGACTACTCGTCTAATGCCGCCATAGGCGATGGCAATCATGGCGACAATACCGATGATGCCGATACCGTAGCGATAAATAGCGACAATGTATTCAGCGATCCAGCTATTAGAAATAGTGCCAAGGCTATCAGGAACTGAAGCTTGAAATGGCTCCATACCTGGGATGGGTATTTGGAGCTTGGGTGGTTCCATGGAGGTATCAGGATTGAGGATGCTAGCAGAGGAAAGCAGCGGAACGCAAATAATTAACAGTAAGAAGCTGCTAAGTAATAGACGATGAATAACTTTAAGCTTGGACATGGTTTTTATTTAGTATCTAGTAAATTGAGTAGATAGCTTTCAAAAGTGTCTTTGTCTAATTCGCCACTAGGGTACTCTAGTCCGTTGACATACCAGCTAGGTGTGCCAGGGACAGCTAAGCGTTCGCTATCGACCATGTTTTTCTTGATGGTGTTGAGATACTTGCGAGTGTCGAGACAGTTTTTGAACTGTGCTTGGTCGAGCTTTATATTTTGAGCGAGGGCAAGGATGCTGGCTTCGTCCTGACCAAGGCCGTCACTTTGGTTTTGGTAAAGTAGGTCGTGCATGGTCCAGAATTGATTTTGCTCGCCAGCACAATGTGCAGCAAGGGCGAGGCCGACTGATTTTTCGCTGGGAGTGCGATCACGGAAGATGAGCTGGACTCGATCTTGATACTTGAGGGCGAGGCTACGAATGATAGGGTAGGAGGCTCGTGAATGGATGCAGGTAAAATCACCAAATTCGACGATGGTTACTTTTGGTTTTTTGGCACCGATGGCATTATAGCTGTTATTAGTGCCGTAAATAGTGTTGAGGCGTTTGAGTAGCTCGCTGTTGTCTGGCTTGCTACTGGTAGCGATTGTCTCTTGCTTGCTGGGCGTTGATGGAGTGACGGTTGTAAGCTTGTCGGTGTTAGGTTGAGAGTTGGAATAGAGGGCGAGTCCAGCAACAAAAGTAATTGTTGCAACAATTAAAATTAACCAAGAGAGTTTGTTTTGTAGCTCTTTGTCCATTGCTTAATCTTATTTAATTAGTTATGATAATTATATCATAAGAGCTAAATTTAACCAAGATGAAAATAGTTTCCTGGAATATAAATGGCATTAGAGCGGCGATCAAAAACGGCTTTCCTGAGTCTCTAGCTAAGATCAATCCTGATGTGATTGGTCTGCAAGAAGTAAAGATTGATAATGATCGGCGCGCGGCCGAAGCTTTTGAATTTAAAGGCTACGAAGATCATTGGCATAGTGCTAAGAAGCCTGGTTATGCTGGCACAGCTATTTTGACTAAGGTTAAGCCCTTGAAATTAATCGCTGGCATTGATTTGTCGCACTTTGATGATGAGGGTCGGACGATTACGGCTGAATACGAGAAATTTTATTTTATCAATAATTATTTTCCTAATGCCCAGCCGGGACTCAAGCGGATTAAATACAAAGAAGACTACAATCGTGATCTACTTGCTTATGCTAAGAAATTAGAAAAGAAAAAGCCAGTTATTATCGTTGGTGATTTGAATGTGGCGATGGAAGAAATTGATCTTGCGCGACCGAAGGAAAATGTTGGTGAGCCGGGCTTTAGTGACGAGGAGCGTTACTGGGGTCGAGAGTATTTGAAGGCGGGCTTCATTGATACCTTTCGTTATTTGCATCCTGGTGAGCAGAAATATTCCTGGTGGAGCTATCGCGCGGGAGCTAGAGCGAAGAATGTTGGTTGGAGAATTGATTATGTGTTGATCTCAGAGAAGCTTAAGTCAAAGCTGGTGAGCGCGGAAATCAGGAACGATATTATGGGGAGTGATCATTGTCCGGTGGAAATAGATATAAAGCTTTAATAATTTTTAATTTTTGCAATTTTTAAATTTTTAAATAAGCACCAAATCTTAATTTTTAATATATTATAATTAATAGTTGGGCTTTAAAAATTAGAAATTGGGATTTATTTAAAAATTACAAAAATTTAAAAATTAAAAATTCTATCCTTATGTCCGAATTCAAAGTCCATGGCAAATTTTATCGCGAGTTAATTTTCTGGATTGGGATTCTCGCCACTATCTGCTATCGCATTATTATTTTCTTGAATTATTTGCCGAATAAATTTTGGACTGATTTGGCTTGGTACACGGGGACGATTGGTTTTGCTTGGTACTTTGCACACCGGTACTTGGTGGAGAAACATCGTACCGAGACGATTGTTGATAATTCTTTGGTGGCGAAGATTACTAAGGGTGATAAGTTAGCTAAGGCTGATCAGGAGATTTTGGTGGCGACTTTGAATAGTTTGCAGTCATCAAAGTCACAGTGGAATTATATTGTGATTTTCTTGGCCTCAGGCCTGGCTTTGATGGCAGATATTGTTATTCGTTTGCTGAAATAAAGGCTAAGGTTAAGTTAATATTATTATATTGTAATTAGAGTCTTTTGTTGTTAATCTGATTAGAAATAAAACATTAGTCGTAAGTCTAAAGTCTAAAGTCTGAAAGTCTCTTGACTTACGACTTTAGACTTTAGACTTTGGACTTCTTTATGAAATACAATCACCAACAATTAGAAAAGAAATGGCAAAAGGACTGGCTAGAGTCTGATCTTTATCGTACTGATGAAAGCTCTGAGAAGCCGAAGTATTATTGCCTTGATATGTTTCCTTATCCTTCTGGTGCCGGGCTCCATGTCGGTCACCCGAAGGGTTATATTGCGACTGATATTATTAGCCGCTACAAGGCCTTGAATGGTTTTGCGGTTTTGCATCCTATGGGTTGGGATGCTTTTGGCTTGCCAGCGGAGAATTATGCTTTAGCTAATAAAGTTCATCCTAGAGTAGCGACAGAGGCTAATATTGCGACTTATAAGCGACAGCTATCAATGATTGGCTTGTCTTATGATTGGTCGAGAGAGATTAACACGACTGATCCAGAATATTATAAATGGACACAATGGATCTTTGCGGAGATGTTTAAGAAAGGTTTGGTTTATGAATCACAGGAGCCGATTAATTGGTGTCCGAGTTGTTTAACTGGTCTTGCTAACGAAGACTTGGATAATGGTAAGTGTGAACGTTGTGGTAGTGTTGTTGAAAAAAAGCCTTTGAGACAGTGGGTGATTAGGATTACTGATTATGCTGAACGCTTGCTGGCTGATATTGAAAAATTAACCGATTGGGAAGATTCTATTAAAGAAATGCAGAGGAATTGGCTGGGTAAGTCGACGGGCGCTACGCTTAAATTTCCAATTTCCAATGATACAAGTGCCTCTATAGAAGTATTTACTACTCGACCAGACACTATTTTTGGTGCTACTTATTTAGTTGTTTGTCCCGAACATAAACTGATTGCTGATAATCAGTCTTTAATTTCTAATTTATCTGAAGTTCAAGAGTATATTAATAAAGTTAAAAATAAGTCGGATTTGGAGCGAACTGATTTAAATAAAGATAAGACTGGTGTAGAACTGAAAGGTTTGAAGGCTATTAATCCTGTTAATAAAGAAGAATTACCAATCTTTGTAGCTGACTATGTTCTCTCTGGCTATGGGACTGGTGCTATTATGGCGGTGCCAGCTCATGATGAACGAGACTGGGAATTTGCTTGCAAGTATAATCTGCTGAAGAAGTCTGTGGTATTAGTTGAGGGAGCGAATGCTGACGAAGTAGTTGTGGGAAATGGAATATCGATTAACTCGGACTTTTTGGATGGTTTAGCTACTGAAGAAGCTAAGGCTAAAATAATTGAGTATTTAGAAAAAAATAATTTTGGTGCTAAGAGAACTAATTGGAAGTTAAAAGATTGGGTCTTTAGTCGTCAGCGTTATTGGGGCGAGCCTATCCCTTTGGTTTTTTGCGAGCATTGTAAATTAGCTGCTCAATTTGCTAATAAGGGTGAGGAGTTGAATCCTGGTTGGTTTGTTGATGAAAATTTGCCTGTGACTTTGCCGGATGTGGAAAGTTATGAGCCGTCTGGCACAGGTGAGTCGCCACTAGCTAATATCGCTGAGTGGGTAAATATTGCTTGTCCAAAATGTGGTGGTGAGGCGAGGCGAGAGACTAATACTATGCCGCAGTGGGCTGGCTCTTCTTGGTATTATTTGGCTTATATAATGACTGGTAAATCTTTGAAGTCCAATACTTTGTTTGATTATAAAGATGTTCTAGCTAAATGGTCGCCAGTTGATATGTATGTTGGAGGAGCTGAGCATGCTACTCGTCATTTGATTTATGCTCGTTTTTGGCATAAGTTCCTCTTTGATATTGGTGTGGTAACTAATGATGAGCCATTTACGGCTTTGCGTCAGGTGGGTCTGATTCTGGCTGAAGATGGACGCAAGATGAGCAAGCGTTGGGGTAATGTTATTAATCCTGATCAGATCATTGAATCACACGGTGCGGATGCGATGAGAGTCTATGAGATGTTTATGGGGCCATTTAATCAATCAGTGGCTTGGAGTACTAATGGACTCACTGGCGCTCGGAAATTCCTTGATAAGGTGTGGAATTTGTCGGAAAAGCTCAGTGATAATGCTGATAGTCGAGATATTGAGCGATTATTGCATAAAACTATTAAGAAGGTGGGCTCGGATATTGAAGCTTTGGCTTTTAATACAGCCGTGAGTTCGATGATGATTTTGGTTAATGCTTTTACTTCTGAAACTACCGTTAATAAAGAAAATTTCCGTAGCTTTATTTTGTTGTTAGCTCCTTTTGCGCCACACTTGGCGGAGGAGTTGTGGCAAGTGGCTGGTGGATCGGGTAGTGTCTTTAAGCAGGCTTGGCCAAAGTTTAATCAGGACTTAGCTCGCGACGAGAAGATTAAGTTGGTCGTGCAGGTTAATAGTAAGGTGCGTGAGGCGCTAGAGATGGAAGTTGATCTAGATGAAGAGGCGGTGAAGAATTTGGCAATGGCTTCGGAGAAGGTAGTTAAATGGCTCGATGGTCAGGAGATAGTGAAGGTAATTTTTGTGAAGAATAAGCTGATAAACTTCGTGTTGAAATAAATTGGTGGAGTAGAAATGCACCACCTCGGCCTGTCGGCCACCCCTCCTTATCAAGGAGGGGATTACAATGAATATGGATTTACTGAAGGAAACAAAAGAGCTATGTAGTCTCTATCATATTAAGCCTAGTCCGACTAAGGGTCAGAATTTTTTGTTGAGCTCTCTGGTCTATGACAAGATTGTCGAGGCGGCTGGGATCAAGAAGACTGATATTGTAATGGAAGTTGGTCCTGGGCTTGGTTTTTTGACCATGGCTCTTGCTGATCGGGCGAAACAAGTTATTGCGGTGGAATTGGATGATAAATTGGTGGAGATTTTGCCTGATCGTTTTCGTTCTTTTGAGTATAATAATATTACTATTGTTCATGATAATGTCTTGAATTGGACCAGGCTCAGAGGACTGCCAAAATTTGACGAATTTAAGATTGTGGCGAATTTGCCTTACAATATCAGCTCGATTTTCTTACGGAAGTTTTTGACTAGTGAACATAAGCCGACGACGATGACTTTGATGTTGCAGGATGAAGTGGCTAGGCGTATTGCGGCGAAGTCCGGTGATATGAGCTTACTGGCTCTGTCGGTGCAGTATTATGCTAATGTCGAGTATTTATTTAAAGTAATGGCGCGAGACTTTTATCCAGCGCCAAAGGTGAATAGCGCTGTGGTGCAGATTGTGCTGAAGTCCGCTAAAGATTTGCCGCTTAATGAGGCAGAAGAAAAGTTATTTTTCCGCTTGGCAAAGATCGGTTTTTCTTCACGACGTAAAATTTTAAAAAGTAATCTACTAAATGTCATTAAAATTAAGCCAGAATTGATGGCAGAACTAATGACAAAAAATAATATTTCCCTGATGGCCCGAGCTCAGGATTTGTCGGTGGCTGATTGGCTGGGACTACTTGGCTCTTTGGTGGAGTATATGGTATAATGGTAAGGCTAATTTTAAATTTCAAATTTCAAATTTAAAAACAATTTTGAATTTTTTAATTTCAAAAATAGCTGCTATTACTAGTTTTAAAATTTAGATTTGGAGCATTGGAAATTGTTTTGAAATTTTAAATTTTAAATTTGAAATTAATCTCTCTATGGACAATCAGCTCTATGCTAGTCCAACAACTTCTTCTGCTAACTCAGTTCCTACTCCTCCTATCATCTCTACTGATGATCAAGGCTTAACTCATAAGCAACGAGTAGGTATCTATATTTTGATTTTTTTGATCATTATTATTTTAGGTGCTTGGTATTGGCAGGTGCGGAGATATGTTGTCTTGGGGATGTATGGCAGTTTTGATCCGGTGGCTTTGAAACAAGAGGCGATTAATGCTCAGAAATTGCAGGATAATCAGGCTCGTCTGGATGCTACTTACAATACGGATACTGATGTTGATGGCTTGCCTGATTGGGAAGAAATGAATATCTATAACAGTTCACCATTTCTCACAGATACTGACGGTGACGGCTTTGATGATAAGCAAGAAGTGGACAATAAAACTAATCCTAATTGTCCTGAGGGTAAGGAGTGTATTGGTAGTATGACAGCTGAGCAGAGGCCAGTGGATGCTAGTGCGAGTCAGGTGTCTGTGCCAAATGTTGGTCAGGATCAATTGGAGCTGCTTAAGAAGGCTTTTGGTGATAATCCTGATACATCCTTTCTGCGCAATCAGCTGCTTAATGCGACAACAAATGATGAGCAGAAGCAGGTTATTAATGGTTTGACAGATCGACAGTTGGTGGATTTTTATCAGCAGATGATTCAAGGGTCTGCTAGTAAGACTGAGCCTACTGGTAATACGCTTAAATAATAAAGCGCTTTGATATGATGCAAATTTCACCTACAGCAAAAACAAAACTAATTACTGCGGTAATGGTTGTGTTTTTTGCTTTAAGTAGCTTCTTTGTCTTTAATACTGTGCGCGCTATTCCGGTGGAGGAAATTGGCAGTGTGCCTCAGGCCTTGCAGTATGTGGCAGAGCGTCTGGGTTCTATTTTCTTTCAAAATATTGGTCGTAAGGTAATTAATGACTTTGCCTTTGATGCTGCGACCTATATCGGTGCTGGTGGCTCTGGTCAGAAGGCTTTGTTTGTCAAGGAAAAGTGGGGTAATTTCTGGAAGAATGTGGGTGATAAGGCGGCTGGTGACTTTGTGGAAACTTTTGCCAAGACGGTGATCTCGGATGTGGCTAGTATGCAGAACAAGAGGGGTGTGGCTACTCAATGTGAGAATGCTTATAATTCTTGTACTGATGCGGCTAATAAGTTGCCAGCGGCGGATATTGCAGCGGCAACTAGTTTGTGTGGTGTCAAGCGTGATCAATGTTTAGGCAGTGTAAAAAGTGAATCTCTCCAAAGAGTAGAATGTGACCAGAACGTGGCTAGCTGTAAGGCTGCTTGTTTGACTGCGGGTGATGTTGAAGTAGGTCCTTCTGATCCGACCAAGGTCACTAGTTGTGAAAGGAGTTGTGAAATTACCTATAACTACTGTTGGTCGAATATTGCGGCTGATCGCAAAGCTCCGACTTTTGATGCTAGAAACAGCCCTCTTGCCAATGTTAGTATTTGTAATCCTCGTCTTGATGTCTTAATTCGTATTCAGTTTGGTCTCACGGCAAATCATAATAATACTAATTATCAACCAAATTGTTCCTTTAGTCAGATGATGAACAATTGGCAGAACGAATTTGATCGACAGAAATCAGTCTTTACTAATAAAAATTATTTAAATGATTTAGCTATCTATTTCCGTCCTGGTTATAATGATTTGGGTGCAGCTTTGCAGCTACAGTCTAGTCTTGGTAATTATACCTTGGAAGCAAAGACTGATAGTAAGGCGGAAACCACAGCTAACGGTGGTTGGTTAGATATTCGTAACTTTGCTGGCGATTTAGTTGGTACACCTAAGGAAGCCGAATCACGCAAGAAATTAACTGACGAGAAACTTTTTCAAAATTTAGACAAAGTGACTGGTGATATTTTGGTCGATGCGGCTAATATCTTTATTAATCAATTGCTTATTACTGGTTGGCAGAAACTGACTGGCAGCTTGGTTGATGGTACTGGTGGCTCTAGTCCAGTTAGTTATTGGTCAACTTCCTTGTCTGGTCGTAAAGCGATTGAGAATAAGATTAGTCAGATTAAGGATCAAGTCTATTCTGATGGTCAGAGACTTAATGTCTTAGCTCAGTTATCGAGCTGTAAGGATCCAGAAAATCCAGGTCCGACTAGCTGTGTCATTGATACTAATTTTTCTAACGCAATTACCAATAAGATGACGGTGGCGAAGGCGATGGACAGTGGTAGCTTGCAAAAGAATTGGCCTTTTGGCTTTGACAAGAATGGTCAGGAGAAGATTGCTTATAATCAAGGCTATTCTTATCGTTCGATGCTCATCTTGCGTAAATACCGTGTCTTGCCCGTTGGTTGGGAGCTGGCTGCACAGAAGGTCCAGCAGGCTTATTTGCTTAAAGGCCTGAAGGCACTGGGCTCTAATCAGCAAAATGCACTGACAGCTAATATCGATAATGATTTCGTCAGTGGTAAATTAAAAGAGGGTGTGAGCTTGGAGGACATGGTGTCTTGTTTTGACTACCAAGATGGTAAGCAGGGTCCTGATAAATATGCTAGTTATGGTGCCGAGTGGTGTGCAGGTCTTGTTGATCCTAATTGGGTCTTGAAGCTACCGGATTATTTCTGTGGACGTAAGGGTTATGGTCCGGAATTGATACAGGACTTTGAGATTCAGGAGGGCGTACAGAAGAGTTGTGGTGTGATGAATGCTGATACTGGAGCAGTGTCAAAGGTCTTTGTTGATGGTGGTTTTAAAAATTGTTCCGTGGATACTGATTGTTGTACTCGCCTCGAGAATGCGGCTAAGGGCAAGAATCCAGCTGCAGGCTGTAGCGCTACCTGTAGTTATCAAGAGGCTAAATTAACCTTTGCTCGTAGTAATGAATATTGTGCTGATGAGCAATCTTGTCTCAAAGAGGATGCTTCAGGGAAGTGTTTAGCTTATGGTTATTGTACAGCTGAACGCAGACAGTGGGTCTTTGATCAGAAGGCTCAGGATAAGAGCTGCGAGCCTTATATGAATACTTGTAAGTCATATAACGGCAATGGCAAAAATGTTAGTTACTTAGAGAACACTTTGGATTTTAATAACTGTAGCGCTGATAATTCTGGCTGTCGGGCTTATGCCGTGCCTGAATCTTTTGATGTGGCCGGAGCTAAAGCTTTGTGGGCAAAGAAGCCGGTGGCACAAATTTACTTTGACGCACAGGCAGTGAAGTGTAGTCAGAATAATGAGGGTTGTCACCAGTTTGTGCGTACACAAATTGATGGTGGGACTAACTTTATTGCTGATGCTGGTTTTGAAGCTGGTGATAAAGCTCGTTGGCAAGCCTTTGGTGATTTGTATAATGCCCAGACACCTAATTTCGATGCTACTTTGGTAGCAAGTGGTGGTAGTTCTTTGCATGTTGATGGTATTGATAAGGGTCTTGTCTTTAGTCCGGCTAACCGTAGTCTCTTGCCGAAGGCTTTTGAATTTGAAACTAATCAAACTTATACTTTGAGCGCTAATATTTATGTGCAAAGTGGTGTAGTAGAGTTGGGTATTGGTGACAGCGCTCGGGATAATTATACCGCAGTGGAGGCTAGCTCTGCTTCTTGGAATAAATACACAGTAACGGCTGATAATGATTTTTCTTTGCAAGCTGATAGCTTTAGAATTATTGGCTTGGGTCAAGCGGAGTTTTATGTTGATGATGTCAAACTCGAAGTTGGTGGTCCGACGGCTTATAATGACTACGGCACGACTGATTTAGCTTATCAAAAGCTCCTGCCTAGTTATTTGGAGCGGACTTGTTATGTTGATCCGCCACTTGACTACAGCCTCAAGGCTGATGCGCCTGCTATTTGTGCTAGCTTTGTTAGAAAGTGTAATAAAGAAGAAGTTGGTTGTAACTTGTTTACTGACCTTATTAACAAAGATCAGATTGCAGCGAAGGTGAAGCTTAAGGATTATTGTCCTAATGAGTGCGTGGGCTATGATAAGTTTGTGCAACAAGATAATAATTTCTATTCAGCACGTCTTGCTCATTTTATTCCTCGTACTGCTAAGACTTGTCAGGCAAGCTCTGAGGGTTGTAGCTTGTTTGTCAACCTCGACAAGGTACCGGAGGGCGGAGAGGAGAATGAAGCTTATGCAGAGTTTAGGCGCTGTACCAAGCCGGATGATTCTTGTACTGATTTCATCACTTGGGAAGGCTCGGATGTCAGTGGTTATCAGATTACATCATTCAAGCTCCAGTCTAATCTTGATAATAAAAACTTAAGTCAGCCAAAGACGGTGGTTGACGCTGATGCTAGTGATGACATAGATAGTGATGAAAATGGTAATGAGCTCTGCAGTGAGAATATCTTTAAATTGCCGGCTGATCATCCATTGTATAATCCTGATTGTCGTCAATTCTTTGGTAAGGACGGTAATGTGTCTTATCACTTGTATTCAAAGACAGTTCTGTGTACCAATGATTGTTATTTCTATCGTCAGGTGGAGCAGAATATTGATGAAACAGTTGCTAATCAGTCTGATTGTGAGGCTAAGATTGCTAATGGTCTAGGAGACAAGAAAGGCCAGTGGTTAGAGGAGACTGACCAGTGTGTGGTGTGTCGTAACGGTGGTACTTGGGATGAAACTCATAAGGCTTGTGTCTTCCGTGCTTACCCAGCTGAGTCAACTACTTGCGCAAAGGTTGATGTCGGTTGTTCCAAATATGTTGGCGACACTGGGCATAATCTCAGGACTATCTTTAATGATACCTTTGAAGGTAATAATGACGGTGGCTGGTTGTCGGGTACGAGCAAGGTTGAGATTACTAAAGACGCGCTTGCTGTTGGTGGTCATTCTTTGGCAGCGGTGACTGATGGCCCTGTTTTGAAGTATCTTAGCGGTACTATCAAGCCAGGCAAGAAATACACATTGAGCTTCATGGCTAGACGTCGTGATCAGGAAGCCAAAATTAATAGTATTTCCTTGTCAGTGGGTGTAGCACTGGATACTTCTAGTTTGATTGACTTTACTACCGACGGTAATGGTTTAGCCTTAACTAACGCTTGGCGCTCTTATAAATTTGTGATTGATAATGTGGAGACGGATAAGCCTTTGTTGCTTTTGTCTTTCTCTGGTTTGGTTAATGCTAAGGAAATTCGTTTCGATAGCATTAAATTAGTAGAAGCGGATGATACTTATTATCTGGTCAAGAATTCTTGGCAGACTCCAGAGACTTGTGATCAGGATCATCGCGGTCGACCTTTCCCTTATTATATGAGTGGTTGCCGGGCTTATACTGATATGAATGGCAGTCGTCAGACTTTGCGTAGCTTTGATGAGTTGTGTCAGAATAGTGCGGCTGGTTGTGAATTGATGATTAATACTTTTAACTCTTCTTTCTACGGCGAGTCTACTACTAATGGCATTAAGACTCAGGCTGATGAAATGGCTTATGTGGTTTATGATAAGAAGAAGAGCTGTGCGGATAATCAAAAGGGTTGTCAGTTGGTGGGTCGATTAAATCGTATTGGTGCTCTTACTAATGCTTATATTAATAATAATCCGGATACTTATAACGAAAGTCTATGTACTAAGGATGCTTTGTATTGTGAGACTTGGAATCAGGGTGGTAACAGTGTTTATTTCAAAGATCCAGGAGAGAAGACTTGTGAATATTTGTCACCAGAAGGTGGTCGTGAGGGTTGGTATATCAAGAAGCAGCAGTATTGTTTCGGCGCCCAGGTTTGTACTGATGATGCTAGTTGCGGCGAGGGACAAGCCTGTGTTAGCGATGACAAGGGTGTGAAGTATTGCAGTTCGAAGAATCTCTGTGCTGGTCCTAGTGACTGTGCGACAGGTGAGAGTTGTAAGGCGACTAGTGATAACGTGCCATGTCCAGTAACTTATCATAAGACCATTGGTCAGGGTGTGGCAGTAGCTAAGTTACAACCTTATGGTATGGCTGATATATTTAAGAACGAAGCTGGTCAAGATGAATTAGGTAATGCTGGTCTATGTAGTAATAATGTGGCGACTTGTACGGAGTATGTTGATCCAGAGTCGAAGTTTAATTTTAACCTCTTGGCTGATAATCAAGATAATGTCACTTTGAAGCTCGATACTTTGTATATTTTGAAGAGTGGTACAGCTATTCCTGCAGTACTGACTTGTGGTGGATCTAATAAGATCTATCAGATTGATCATACGACTAATGAAGTGTCATTAAATTCAGAGGAGGGTTCAGTGACGGCTAGTCCTAAGGACGGTAAGGCCTTTAGTCAGGAATTCTATGTGCATGATAATAGCGAACAAAATGACCAAGAGACAGTTGACTGTGCGGTGACTGGCGGTGATGGCTCCTTGCGTGAAGCTGTTGTGGCTTATCGTATTAAGGATAGTATTAACAAGGAGACACCAACGGTGGTTAAATTTGATGAAGGCAAGATTCTCTTCAATGAACGATCGCAAAATGGTAAGAGTAAGAAGTCTTTGGTCTATAGCACTGATTTGACTACTGATGGTTCAGCTCCACGCTCAGTTGATGTGAAGCCACCATATAATAATGCTAATACACTGCTGGCTGTCGATCCAGATCGTACTTGTGGTCAGTGGTTGGCTTGTAAGACTTATATCTTTAATCCGCTTAAACCTAATGAGAAGATTTGTGTCGAAAGACAGCTTTGTGATCGTCTCAATAGTGCTAATGAATGTAGTCACTTCGTAGGCTTTGAACCGTCAGTGGCGAGTGGTAGCAATGCAGCTATTAATCAACTCTACGGTCGGGCTAGTGGTCAGGGTATTGGTAAAGATAATATTGCTAATATGTCTGGTTACAGCTTAGCTGGACACTTGGAGAGTAATTGGGCAAGTGATTATTATCACTTGGCTGGTATGCAAGAAATTGGTGGGGCGAAGTTGAAGCTCGATGGCGATGGTAGCTTTGAGGGTCGTTCGACGACGGGCTTTAAGACGATTAATGGTGCCGATGTACCAGCAATTAGTGATCCGAAATTGATTGAAAGAGAATTGGGCTTGGGTGCTTATCGTGCTGTGCCAGATGGTCAGGCAGTAGGTAGACTTAGTGCGACTCAGGCTTCGCTGACCATTAATAATCCTGGTACAGCTGAATTAGTGGTGTCGATGAAGGTGTTCCTGAGAACTGGTGCAAAAGTAAGCTTGCGTATGGGCTCGGCTAAGGGTAATGCTTGTGTGCTCGATAATCCTGGTTGTTCGACAGCTGGCGCGACTGTTGATGCAGCAGCTGGCCAGACAGCCTTGGTGGCTGAGGCGGCGACGGTTGGTTCTTGGGTGCCACTGATTGGTAGATTTACTGTGTCCGACACTGATGTGAATAATGATTTGAAATTGTGGTTAGTGAGTGATGGTATTACTTATTTTGATAATTTGAAGGTTGAGCCAGCCTTGGTCTATCGTCGAGATGAGCTTAGTGGCAAAGAGCTATTCATGCAAAGTGCTTGCCGACTCTTCCCACAAAGAGACTCTCTAGCTTGTGATTATTTTGATAATTCTGGTCTGCGTCGTAAGGGTTGGTCTGGTTATTGTCTCGAATATGATCCACGTAATGCCCAGCAGTGTTTGATGTGGTATCCGATTGATAAGGTGGCGGGGGATGAATTTGAGGAAGGGGCGAGCCTGAGTATTGATAAGGATTTGTATTATTGTGTGGAAGCAGAAGATAAGTGTGGTGACACAAGAAATGGTGGCTCACCAATCGCTCCAGAGTTTGCTTGTAAGACTTTTGTGAAGGTGAATAAAGATAAGTATTGGCATGGACGTATTAGTGAGGGTAGTGCCTACCTGTTAAATAAGGATATATTTGATCCTCGAGGTGGCAGGTTATTGGTTGATTTTGGTGTTGATAATGGAACAAAGAAGCCGGGTGGTCTAGTTAGCTCTACTTTGGCGAATGGTATTGATTGGAGTCAAGGCAGTGGTTTTTATGGAGCGCATTCTTCTAGAGAAGCGCTTGACTCGCCAGATATTAAGTATCCAGTCGTGACTGGTGTGAGTGGATCAGGTGCGGCGAAAAAGTTGATGCCGATTGTGCCATTTTATGGCGTGAGTAGGGCTGGTGATGGTGGTAAAGATGATGCTTATTTTTGTAGGACTACTATTGATGATGAGTTTGGTAAGGATAGGCCAATAGAGGTAGTCAACGCTACTAATAATAGTTATGATATTGATGTTCCTGTTGGTGTTAGTGATGATTGCTATGTGAGAGCAGCCTTTGAGCATGATTGTGAGGATAGTGGTGACGGCTTAAATAAATGTTGTGATTGGGACTATCAAACTGGAAACTGTAAGGGGACTCAGCTTAATGATCCATCGCAAGATTTAGATATGAATAATCCTAGATTTTGTAATACTCCCTACGGTGATTGGTTGTATGAATGTAAAGATAAGGTTTGCGTTGATGTAGTCGGTGACGAAACCTGTGTCAATGAAAGAAAGAGTCCTTACAAGACAATGAAATCCAATGATCGATGGGATCCGCCATATTTACGTTGCGTGGTTTATAAGCAGGACGACAATTCTTTTAAATTAAGAACTACTGATGTTTTGTCTAATGATGCATACACAGACGGCAATACCTCTTGTTTATTTGATTGTTTTAATCACACTAAGGCTTACAATATCGGATCTTCTGTGAAGAGAGCTTATTATGGTGTTCAGAGATTGTTTACTGATTTCACAGCTGTCTACGATTGGAGTAATGAAAAGTCTCAATATGTTAAGTCTAGTTCTACTCCGGAAATACAAGCAATGAATGAATGCGATGCTAGACCTCCTTATAGTCAGAGTAATCCGGTGGCTGATTATTGCTTTGTTAGGCCAGTAGTTGCCAATGTCAAAGCTTCTCCTGCTAAAATTGTTGATCAAGGTTATGTGACTTTGACCTTTACTAGTAATGTTGATCCTGAGCAGTTGCCTTTGCGTCGTGTAGTTATTTATTATCTTGGTGAAGGTAGTCAGAAGAGCAAGGCTTTTAACTTAAGCATCTTCGATCATCGTGATCCGGCTAATCCTCATAAGTTCTTGCTGAGCTATGATACTAGTGACATGCTGCCAGGCACTGAGAAGCAGATTAGGCCTTGTGTGCAAGTTTATGATAACTGGTTTGATGCTCAGGCGGTTGTAGCTGGTAATGGTGGACTTATGATGTCTGATATTAAAGCGGCTGGATCTTGCGCCACTGAGCCAATTACTATCACTAAGTCTAATAACTAAAGTAGTTAAAATAAAAAACCTTTCAGCCAAAATCTGAGAGGTTTTTTTATTTGGGAGCTTTATATATTTGTATTTTTATATCTTTCTATTTTTCTCTTGTTGATAACTTCCAAAATAAAAATTATTTTGTTCGGTATTTGTCACGAAGCCCAATATTTGTCGCGTTTTGACTTTCGGTTTCTGTTCGGTTACAATGTACTTATCTATTAACTAAGCTTAATCATATGGGGGACCAAAAATTGACCAAGCGACAGAGGCAAATTTTGGACTTTGTGACTAATTATCAGAGACGCATGGGCTACTCACCGAGCTATCGGGAGATTGCTGATAGCTTTGAGCTGTCTAGCTCAGCGACGATTCATGAGCATATCAATGCTCTGGAGGACAAGGGCTTTCTGACTAAGGGCGCTAATGAGGCTCGTTCTATTGAGCTGGTGCAGTCCGAAGCTAATTGGACAGGGTCTTTTGAATTGTCTTTGGCGGGGCTCATTACGGCTGGCGTGCCAATTGAGGCAGTCGAGGAGCGGGAGACTATTTCTATCCCAGCAAGCCTAGTGCGCGATCCGCTAGCTAGCTTTGCTCTGCGAGTGAAAGGTGAGTCGATGATTGAAGACGGTATCTTGGACGGTGACTATGTGGTGGTGGAGAAGATGAGTAATCCAGCAAATGGTGATACGGTAGTGGCGCTGATTGATAATCAATATGCGACTCTGAAGAGATTTTACAAAGAGAAAGACAGGATTCGTCTACAGCCAGCGAACAAGAACATGAAGCCGATCTTTGTGACGAAGGTGGTGATTCAGGGGATAGTACGGGGAGTTTTGAGGAAGTATGCGTGATATCTAAAGTAAAAAGTAAAATCTAAAAAGGAAAAAGACGGTATATCGATCTTTTTCCTTTTTAGATTTTACTTTTTACTTGTTTATGTCTAATATTAGCCAATATCTACCAATTTCCCTTGATTTTTTCAAATAATCCTAGTATGCTTAGCCTGTAATTCAACTAATATTAAAGATATGTCCTTAATGACGCTTATTTTTGGAGATGCGAATAAGAAGACAATTAAAGAATTGGAACCAATTTTGGCTAAAATTAATGACTTTGAAGCTAAATTTAAGGAGTTATCTGATGAAGAATTGAAGGCGAAGACGGCTGATTTTCGTTCTCGTTTGGGTTTGACTAGACTAGAAACTGGTGATTGGAAGCATCAACACGATTTGCTAGCTGAGGCTAAGATTTTGGATAGTTTCTTGCCAGAAGCTTTTGCGGTTATTCGTGAAGCTTCTCGTCGAGTCTTGGGTCAGCGTCATTACGACTCCCAGCTCATTGGTGGTATCATTCTGCACCGTGGTCAGATTGCGGAAATGAAAACTGGTGAAGGTAAGACTCTAGTTGCTACTCTGCCTCTTTACCTCAATGCCTTAGCTGCTCATGGTGCACAGTTAATTACGGTTAACGATTATTTGTCTCGGGTTGGTGCCGGTTGGATGGCGCCAGTTTTTCACGCGCTTGGTCTTTCGACTAGCGTCATTGTTCATGATCAATCCTTTATCTATGATCCAGAGTTTAATGATGAAAATCAGTATGATGAGCGTCTTGCTAATTTTCGCGAGATTTCACGCAAAGAGGCTTATGCCTGTGATATTACTTATGGTACCAACAATGAATTTGGTTTTGACTATCTGCGCGACAACATGGCTGGCTCTTATGCTGAACGTGTCCAAAGAGATTTACACTACGCTATCGTTGACGAAGTTGACTCCATTTTGATTGATGAAGCTCGTACACCTTTGATTATCAGCGGTGCTGTTGATGAATCAACTAGTAAGTATTTTAAATTTGCTGAATTAGTTTCTCGTCTGGTGGAAACTGATGATTATAATGTTGATGAGAAGCTTAAGAGTGTGTCTTTGACGGAAGCTGGTATTGCCAAAATGGAGAAGTGGTTAGGTGTTGAGAATATCTATGTGGCTGGCGGTATTCGTGAAGTTCATCATATCGAACAAGCTCTCAAAGCCCGTGTCTTATTCCACATCGACAAAGACTATGTCGTTCGTGACGGTGAAGTAATTATCGTTGATGAATTTACTGGTCGTATGATGGAAGGTCGTCGTTATAGTGAAGGCCTGCACCAGGCGATTGAGGCGAAGGAAAACGTCAGTGTACAGAAAGAAAGTCAGACGATGGCGACTGTTACTTTTCAGAACTATTTCCGTATGTACTTTAAGCTTGCCGGTATGACTGGTACGGCGATGACGGAGGCGGAAGAATTTTATAAGATCTATAAGCTCGATACTATTGCGATTCCGACTAATAAGCCGGTGCAGAGACAAGATCTTAATGATTTGATTTACTCGACTGAACAAGGCAAGTTTAATGCCATTGTTGAAGAGATTCGGGCTCGTCATGAAAAGGGTCAGCCGGTCCTAGTCGGTACTATTTCTATTGAACGCAACGAACACTTGAGTCATCTCTTGGAGCTTGCCGGTATTCCTCATCAGATATTGAACGCCAAACAACACGAAAAAGAAGCTATGACCATCGCGCAAGCTGGTAAAGTTGGTTCAGTGACAATTGCGACGAACATGGCTGGTCGTGGTGTGGACATCATCCTTGGTGGTACGCCTTTTTCTAAAGAAGAATACGACAAAGTTATCGCTCTGGGTGGCTTACACGTCATTGGTACGGAACGCCATGAATCACGTCGTATTGATAACCAGCTCCGTGGTCGCGCAGGTCGACAAGGTGATATGGGTTCGAGCCAGTTCTATGTCTCGATGGAAGATAGCTTGATGCGTATCTTTGGTGGTGATCGCATGAAGTCTTTGATGAAGACTATGAAGCTACCAGAAGACATGCCGATTGATAATGGCATTATTTCTAAATCTATTGAATCTGCTCAGAAGAAGGTGGAAGGTAATAACTTTGATATCCGTAAGCACTTAGTCGAATACGACGACGTAATTAACAAGCATCGTGAATCAATCTACGAACGTCGTTTGAGAATTTTGCGCGTGGCAGAAATGCCAGCAGAAGATAAGGCGGCGAGTGGTGAAACTTTGTCGAATATTGTGCTCGACATGGTGGAGGCTGAGATTAATGATGTGGTGACTTATCACACAGTAGCTGATGAGCCAAGTGAATGGAATTTCAAAGAGATCTATGAAACTATCGCTACTATTTATCCGGCTAATGAGCAATTGAAATTGGAGATTGATCAGATGGTGGCTGGCGATAATATCAAGCTTGACCGCGTCATGATTCGTACTAAGCTTATTGATCATCTAGTTAAATTAGGTCGAGATTATTACGAAGCAATGGTCAAAATTGCTCTTGAACATAATGTAGCTTGGAATGAAATTGAAAAGAGCGTCTTACTACGCTCTATCGATACGCTGTGGATCGAACACCTCGAAACCATGGATCATCTCCGTCGTGGTATTGGTTTGCGTGGTTATGGTCAGCGAGATCCGCTAGTTGAGTACAAGAAAGAAGCCTTTCGAATGTACAGTGAGCTTAATGCTTTGATTCAGAGGCAGGTGGTCTATTCTATTTATAAGATTGGTGGTGTGACCCAAATGATTGATACTAGCATGTTTGAGCAAAGTAATTTGCAATACACTGCTCCAGCTAAAGAAATGACTGAAGATAATTCCGCAGAGTTGGGTGCGGCTGCAATTACCATGCCGCTTGCTGCCGCTAAGCAGAAAGATAAAAATGAAGATGGAGAAAAGATTGGTCGCAACGATCTTTGTTATTGCGGTAGTGGCAAGAAATATAAGAAGTGTCATGGAAAATAATTTATGCCCAAAATTAGTAAAACAACTTTAGTTGACGTCAGTCATTATGGTTTCTCGGTTGAGCCGAGATACTATTATTATGGCTGGTCGAAGAGCTCTGCAATTATGTTGCGGAAGTCTTTGGTTGATTTGCTAAAAAGCGCTAAAGCTAAATTACCAGCTGGCTATAATTTCCGTATTTATGATGGACAGCGTAGTTACGAAACTCAAGAAAAAGTTCATGATAGTTTTTGGAAGCGAATGAAGCTGATGCATCCACGTATGCATGATGATATGGTTTTCCTCGCGGTGGTGAAATTTTCTGGTGGCGTGATTAAAAATGTAGAAAAAATGGACACTCATCGTAATGGCGGGGCGCTCGACCTAACTATTATTGATGAGCATGGCGTGCCACTTTATATGGGTACAGAGATCGACGATCTAACTGAGAAGGCCGCTTTGGATTATTTTAAGAATAAACGTAAGAAATTCTTTAGCATGGATCGAGAGGCGGGGAAGAATCGCTTGCTGCTTGAGAAAGTTATGACTGAAGCTGGTTTTAAGGGTTATAAGTATGAGTGGTGGCATTGGTCCTACGAAAAATAACTAAAAAGTAAAATCTAAAAAGGAAAAAGATCGATATACTGTCTTTTTCCTTTTTAGATTTTACTTTTTACTTAATTTATAGCCAATATTAAGTAAATAAGCTTAAAATATAGCTATTTATACCAAAGGCTATTAACAACTACCACTGCTTTCCTTGATTTTTCCTGCCACATTAATTAGAATAAAGAGGATTTACAAGTAATTAATTAAGATCGGCTTTTGCGTTATTTTTTGTATAGCAAGGCTGCTTTACTGTTCACTTATGTCAGATTCAATTCTACAACGAATCCTGCGTCCACAGGGCAAGGGGAAACTCTGGAGGTCTTTTGTGATTATCATAATTTTGACGATTGCCGCAGGGGTGGTTAGTTTTGGTGATCAATATAATCAATTAGTCAAAAAGATGGAACTTAATGCTCCAATGGCTAAGGTGGTGCCTTTTCGTTTGGGCTTGGACTTGCTAGGTGGTACACAGTTGATTTACAAGGCTGATGTTAGCGCTGTGCCAGCAGCTGATCGTAATGCGGCAGTTGAAGGTGCTCGTGATGTCATTGAAAAGCGTGTTAACCTCTTTGGTGTCAGCGAACCTTTGGTGCAGGTGAACCACGGTGCTAATGGTGAGTATAGGATTTTGGTGGAGCTAGCTGGTATCAAGGATGTAACTGAAGCGATTAAGAAGATTGGTGAGACTCCACTTCTAGAATTTAAAGAAGAAAACACTGCTAAGAAAGAATTGACCAAGGAACAACAGGCAAGCATGAATAAATTTAATGAGGCAGCTCGTGTTAAGGCGACTGATGTCTTGGGTAAATTGATTAAGGGTGGTGATTTTGCAGCTATCGCTAAGCAGTTTAGTGAGGATAAGGACACTAAGGATAAAGGTGGTGAACTCGGTTGGATCACTAGCGATCAGGATGAGGCTTTGACTAAGATTTTGTCTAAGATGAAGCCTGGTGAAATTAGTAAGGATTTGAACAAAACTCCAGACGGTTACGAAATTTATAAATTAGCTGAAGCTAGAACCAAGAAGGATGGCGCAGCTGACGCTAAGGAAATTGAAGCTAGTCATATTTTGATTTGTTGGAAGGGTATTGATAGTTGTGAAAGCGGTCTAACTAAAGAAGAAGCTCTGGCTAAGATTAAAAAATTAAAAGAACAGGCTAAGCCAGAGAATTTTGCTGAACTGGCCAAAACTAATTCAACTGAACCTGGCGCTCGTGAAAGTCTAGGTAATTTAGGTTGGTTTGCTAAAGGCAGGATGGTAGCAGTGTTTGAAGAAGCTGCCTTTAAGCTCGCTAAGGGTCAGATTTCTGATGTAGTGGAGAGTGAATTTGGTTATCATTTGATTTACAAGAAGAACGAAAGAGTGATTAGTGAATACAGAGTTGCTCATATCTTTGTGGCCACTCAGTCAATTGAAGATATCTTGGGGCCTCAAGGTGAGTGGATGAACACTAAGCTGACTGGTAAGAATTTGAAGCGTGCTTCAGTGCAGTTTGATCCTAATGCTGGTACACCGGAAGTTAGCTTAGAATTTGATGCTGAAGGTGCTAAGTTGTTTGAAGATATTACTGGTCGTAACGTTGGTAGACAGGTAGCTATTTTCCTAGATGGTTATCCAATCTCTGTCCCTACTGTCAATGACAAGATTACTGGCGGCAGTGCTATCATTAATGGTAAATTTAGCTTGCAAGAAGCTAAGGATTTGAGTAAGCGTCTCAATGCTGGTGCTTTGCCTGTACCGATTGAGCTGATTAACCAAAAGACAATTGGTGCAAGTCTCGGTAGTCAGGCAGTGCGTGACAGCTTGAAGGCTGGTCTCATTGGCTTGATGTTGGTAGCGCTATTTATGATTTTGATTTATCGTTTGCCGGGTCTCATTGCTGTTATCAGCTTGTTGATTTATAGTTTGCTACTACTAGCTATCTTTAAACTCTGGCCAGTGACTTTGACTCTGTCAGGTCTTGCCGGTTTCATCATGTCGATTGGTGTGGCAGTTGATGCTAACATTCTAATCTTTGAAAGACTTAAGGAAGAACTCGGTACTGGTAAGTCATTGTCGACAGCGATTAATGATGGTTTCAATCGTGCTTGGCCAAGTATTCGTGACGGTAACTTTACAGCTGTCATCACTTGCTTGGTCTTGCTATTCTTCTCTTCTAGTGTCATCCGTGGTTTTGCTTTGACCTTATTCCTCGGTATTTTAGTGTCATTATTCACAGCGATCGTAGTAACCAGAAATTTGCTTAAATTGATTGATGAACGTTGGTTAGCAAAGAATACTTGGTTGATCGGTAAGATTAATAAATAATATTAGCTATATGAATTTACCTATTATCCAAAAAAAGTTCTGGTTCGTCGGTTTGTCTTCGCTGTTTGTAACTACCTCTATTGTATTTTATTTTATCTGGGGTCTTAACCTCGGTATCGACTTTACTGGTGGTTCCTTGCTAGAAGTTAAATTTGTTGGCGAGAGGCCTGGTATTGAAGCTGTTGAAGCTTCACTAGCCAAGATTGAAGTAAAGAGTTTGACTGTGCAGGCTACTGATCAAAATGGTATGATCTTGCGCTTCCAAAACACTGACGAAGCTAAGCATCAAGAGGTGATGACTAAGTTGCGAGAATTGGTTGTGCCAGTTAAGACTGACAAAGTAAAGGCTGCACAACCGAAGATCGAAGCTGATAAAAATATCAAGGTTGAAGCTGTTCCGGTTGGTCAAGCTCTTGGCACCGCTGGTGCGGCAGTTGAGGAATTGCGTTTTGAATCTGTTGGTCCATCCATTGGTCGTCAGTTACGTAGTAATGCAATCACTTCTTTGATTATCATTGCCTTGCTCATCATTGCTTATATCGCTTGGACTTTCCGTAAGGTGTCTCGTCCGGTGGCAGCTTGGAAGTATGGTATGGCTGGTGTCATTGCTATCTTCCACGATGTGGTTATCGTAGTTGGTGCCTTCTCCTTGCTAGGTCATTTGTATGGCATTGAAGTTGGCACACCTTTTGTAGCTGCACTATTAACTATCTTTGGTTACAGTATCAATGATACTATCGTGGTCTTTGACCGTATTCGTGAAAACCTACCGAAGAGTCATCAGAACTTTGAAGGTACAGTGAACTTCAGTGTGAACCAAACTATTAAGCGTTCGGCTTATTCCTCAGCTACAGTTCTGCTAACTTTGCTTGCCGTTATTCTCTACGGTGGCGAATCAATCAAATACTTTGCTCTAGCTCTCTTTATCGGTATTTTCTTTGGTGCTTACAGCTCGATCTTCTTGGCCTCTCCTTTGCTTGTCTTGTTTGAGAAGTACAAGAAAAGTTAAATTGCTAATTTTAGCAAAATAAAACAGCCTTCTTGTGAGGCTGTTTTTTATAAATAAAATATTTTTTAATTCTTTGTCAAATATTTTTTCTTTGACAAAGCCCTGAAATTGCCCTAAAATTAGTCTACTAATGATAATTTATGCGACAATCTAAACTATTTACGAGGACTCAAAAAGACACGCCGAAGGACGAAACTAGTTATAATGCGCAAGCCTTGATGCGGGCTGGCTTTATTGATAAGCTCGCGGCTGGTGTCTATACTTTCTTGCCTTTGGGACTGCGGGTGCACAACAAGATTTGTAAGATTATTCGCGAAGAAATGGATGCGATTGGTGGTCAGGAGCTATTG
Source organism: uncultured Gammaproteobacteria bacterium (assembly GCA_964435085.1). Taxonomy (GTDB): domain Bacteria; phylum Patescibacteriota; class Patescibacteriia; order Patescibacteriales; family Patescibacteriaceae; genus UBA917. The sequence goes on from CAYSXQ010000004.1 coordinate 47,642, forward strand.
ATGCCTGCCCTTACTCCTAAGGAAGTGTGGGAGACAACTGATCGTTGGGATAATTTTGATGCGCTATTTAAATTAACTGGCGGTGATGAGAAGGAATACGCGCTCGGTGCGACTCATGAAGAGATTGTGACGCCGACTGTTGCTAAGCAGGTTTTGTCTTACAAAGACCTGTCTATCTCGGTCTATCAAATTCAAACTAAATTTAGAAATGAAAAGCGAGCTAAGGCAGGACTCATCCGTGGTCGAGAGTTTTCGATGAAGGATATGTATTCTTTTCATCCGAGTGATGAGGCGCTTAATGAATACTACAAGATTGCTCAGAAAGCTTACTTTAAGGTCTTTGAGCGTCTGGGTCTGATTGATATTACTTATTTGACCTACGCTTCCGGTGGGGCCTTCAGTAAGTATTCTCATGAATTCCAGACTGTCAGTGAGTCAGGTGAAGACACGATTCATATCTGTGAGAAATGTCAGATTGCGATCAATCAAGAAATAATTGCTGAAAGCCCTGCTTGTCCGCATTGTGGTAATACTGAATTGGTGGCCAAGAAAGCGATTGAGGTGGGTAATATCTTTAAGCTCGGTACTAGGTTTAGTGCGCCTTTTAAATTTAATTTCAAAGACGCTGCCGGTGTTGATCAGCCTGTGATCATGGGTTGCTACGGCATGGGTCCTAGTCGTCTGATGGGGACGATCGTGGAAGTTAGTCATGATGATCGTGGTATCATCTGGCCAGAAGCGATTGCGCCGTTTAAGGTTTATCTGATTAGTCTTGGACAAGACAAGGAAGCTGATAAGCTTTATGAAGACTTAAAGGCGGCTGGCGTAGAAGTATTATATAATGATAATGAAGTTGGGCCGGGCGAAAAGATGGCCGATGCTGATCTTTTTGGTTGTCCTTATCGCGTGCTCATTAGTCCTAAATCGATCGTTGCAGGTGGTGCTGAGATTAAGAGGCGTGGCTCGAGTGAGGCGGTGATTGTCGATTTGAAGAAAGTTATAGACTACTTAAAAAAATAATTTTTAATTTTTGCAATTTTTAATTTTTGAAATAAATTTTAAATCTTAATTTTTAAAAATTGGAGCTTATTTATAATAAATATTATTTAAAAATTAAAAATTTGTTTCATAATTTTTAATCTACTTCTCGATAAA
>CAYSXQ010000004.1:48806-53640 GCA_964435085.1 uncultured Gammaproteobacteria bacterium
CTATTCTACTCTGTCATTCTGGAGGATGCGTCTATCATCCGATAGAATCCTGTGCCATATTCACCATTCTCAAGTAATCACGAGATGTTATCGTTTTGCTACGTTACACTCTAGCATGACAGAGTAATTTGTTTAGAATCCTAATCTATCACTAACTAATGTTTAATCGCTTACTAGGAAAATTCAGCAAAGACCTCGGTATCGACCTCGGCACGGCCAATACCCTCGTCTACACTCCAGATCGCGGCATCATTATTAATGAGCCGAGTGTGGTGGCGGTCAATACTCGTACGGACGAGGTTTTGGCAGTTGGTGATGAGGCGAAGAAGATGCTGGGTAAGACGCCGGGTCATATTCAGGCGATTAAGCCGCTCATTGATGGTGTGGTGTCTGATTTTGAAGTGACGGAGAAGATGCTTAAGTACTTCATTGATAAGGCTCATAATGAAAGCTTTACTCTAGCACCGCGCCCACGTGTCATTATCGGTATTCCCCTCGATATTACCGAAGTAGAAAAGAAAGCAGTGGAAGACGTCGTGAAGTCAGCTGGCGCTCGTCAGGTCTTCCTTGTTGAAGAGCCAATGGCGGCGGCAATTGGTGTGCGTTTGCCGGTGACAGAAGCTAGCGCGACGATGATTGTTGATATTGGTGGTGGTACGACTGACATTGCAGTTATTTCTCTGGGTGGTTGTGTGAACTGGAAGAATTTACGTATTGCGGGAACGACTTTGAACAATGATATTATCCAGTATATTCGTGAAGAATATAGTATTTTGATTGGTGAACAGGTGGCGGAGAAGATTAAGATTCAGATTGGTACAGCTACGACCTGGAAGGAGTCGCTGGAGATGACGATGCGCGGTCGAGATTTGATTAGTGGTTTGCCGAAGGAGATTAAGATTGGCGATAATCAGATTCGTGAAGCGATGAGTAATTCGATTCACCAGATTGTGGATAATATTAAAATTATTCTTGAGACTACGCCGCCGGAGTTGGTGTCGGATATTTATGAGTATGGTATTGTGTTGACTGGCGGTGGTTCAATGCTTAGAGGTCTTGATCGTTTGATTTCGGAAGCGGCGAAGGTGCCAGTAAAAGTGGCTGATGATCCGCTGACTTGTGTGGTGCGTGGGACTGGTATATTGCTGGCTGACGATGAGTTGTTGGCTAAAGTATCGGCGCCTAGTGCTCGCGATTTATAATTTATGAAGAGAATCAGATTCAAAAGCTCGGGTTTAACGATAGTGTCAGTGGTGCTTGTGCTACTGATTTTTTTTCATTGGCTGGGTGCTTTGACTTGGTTAGATAATTTAGTTTTACGAGCTTTTGCCCCGATTAATAGTAGTTTGTATCAGTTCGGTTTTAATGTTAGTCAGAGTTATCATGATGCTAATGATCAGCGTAATTCGGCGGAATTGATTCGCCAAAAAGACGAGCAAATTGCTCAGTTGCTGAAGACTAACGCTGAGCTTGCGGCTATCAAGAAGGATGATCAGGTTCTGCGAGCTTATTTTAAATTATTTGCTGAGGATAAATTTAATTATGTCATGGCTAAAGTTTTGTCTCGTGATATTATTAGTCGCGATGCGGTTAGTCGTAATAAACTAATTATTAATCGTGGAGCTAGTGATGGCTTGATGATTGGCTTCTTGGTGGTTGATCAAAATGGGGCAGCGGTGGGTAAGATTAGTAAGCTAAAGGATCATTTGGCTGAGGTGTCTTTGATTAATAGTAATGATTGTCAACTCGCTGTGGCTGTACAGAATGAAGATCAGACTATTGGTGTGGCGCAGGGTGATTTGGGTCTGATGGTGCGACTGGATTTTGTGCCTCAGTCGCAGAAATTAAGTGAAGGTCAGTTGGTAGTTAGCTCTGGTCTCGAGCCGGATATTCCTAGTAATATTATTGTCGGTAAAATTAAGACAATTGATAGCGCAAGTATTAATAATATTTGGCAAAAGGTTAGTCTGGAGCCGATTGCTAATTTGGATAATTTAAGTTGGCTGGCTGTTGTCGTGCCGAAGGAGCCGTTTAGTTTTTGACATTAGAATTGACTTAATAATTGAAGCCAAAAGTAAAATCTAAAACTGTGCCTGCCGGCAGGTAGGAGTAAAAAGACAGTGCTATACGATCTTTTTCCTTTTTAGATTTTACTTATTACTTAGTCTATGTGGTTAAGAGTAATAATTATCTTGATATTGATGAGCTTGGTGGCAGCTGTGCAGTTGGCTTTTTTGCCTAATTTTATTTTGGCTTCGTCGCTTAATTTAGCCTTGGTAGTTTTGGTCTTGATGGTTTTTGTTGGTAGTCGTCGCAATGCTTTGTTTTGCGCTATGACACTGGGCTTACTGTTTGATGCCTGGTCTTTTTATTGGTTTGGAGCTCAGACGCTTGTTTTTACTGGCTTGACGGCAGCATCATTTATGGCGGTAGATAATTTTTTTACTAATAAATCTTTGTATTCTTATTTATTTATCATTGCGCTTGCGACAATTGTTTATGATTTGTATTGGTTACTCATTGCTAGTTGGCCTGGTGTTTTGGTATTAGGTTCAGGTTTTGTTTGGGTGGAGTTGCAAAAAATTGGTCTTAATTTAGCCTTGGGAGTTTTGTTGTTTTATTTGGCTTTGGGGCTATCTAATAGCTTTCAGTCGGTTATCTTGGTTAAAAGAAAATATTAGCTTATGGATTTTTTTTCTAAAAACAAAAGCTCTCAAGGATTTGATCCTTTTGCTCAAATGGCAAGAGGGCGATTTGGTTTTAAGTCATCGGCACGTAAATATAATCTGGAGATTAAAGATGGAGCTGGTTTTGATGGCTTGTCTAGCGAGCGCCTTGGTCGCAATTTGAGTCAAGCGTCTTTGCTTATAACCTTTGTACTGGCTGTTTTGATGGCGATGTTGTTGGTAGGTAAAGCTTATTGGTTGCAGGTGGTTAATGCTGAGCTATATCGTAATTTGTCTGAGGGTAATAGAATTAGAATTAAAAAAATTCCAGCTGAGCGAGGAATTATTTATGATCGTAATAAAAATCCTTTGGTGCACAATGTCGCTAATTTTTTGCTGTATACGATTCCGGCTGATTTGCCAAGCGATGCAGCGGAGAGGGAGAAGCTCTTGCTGAAGTTGCTTGATTATTTGCCGAGTCTCGATATTAAAGCTTTAGACGAACAGCTGAAAAAAATAGCCAAAGGTTCTTATGAATCTTTTCAGCCTTTGTTTATTATGGATAATATTGATTATCAGGCAGCTCTTTCTATTTATTTGGCAGCAGAGAAGATGCCGGGGATTGTGCTTGATAGTATGAGTCTGCGTAATTATGATTTGCCTAGCTTGTCTTTTTCGCATTTGCTTGGTTATACCGGCAAGATTAATGCTGCTGAGTTGAAGCTAGAGGGTCGTGATTATTCGTTGATTGATTATGTGGGTAAATCTGGTCTGGAGAAATTTTATGAAAATGAGTTGCGTGGTGTTAGCGGTATTAAACAAATTGAAGTTGATGCTTTTGGCAAAGAAAAGAAAACTATTAGCGAGTCGCCGGTAGAAAATGGTCATAGTCTGGTGTTGTCGATTGATAACGCTGTGCAGGCGAGGTTAGAAATGATTGTTAATAAGTATCTAGAGAAGGGTGGTTTCAAAAGAGCTTCAGCAATTGTGATGGATCCTAATAATGGCGAGATAATCGCGATGATCAGCTTGCCGAGCTATGATAACAATGTCTTTGCTCGAGGTATTAGCAAGGATGAGTATCAAGCGCTCTTAACTAATCCGGATCGACCGCTTTATTCGCGAGCAATTAGTGGTGAGTTTCCTTCTGGTTCGACGGTTAAGCCGGTGATGGTAGCGGCTGGTTTGGATAGTGGTATTATTACTGATCAGACTAGTTTTTTGAGTAACGGTGGTTTACGTATCAGTCAATGGTATTTCCCAGATTGGAAGTTTGGTGGCCATGGCCAGACTAATGCGCGCAAAGCGATTGCTGAGTCTGTTAATACTTATTTTTATTATCTCGGCGGAGGTTATCAAGATTTTCAAGGTCTTGGCATTGATCGGATGATGAATTATTTCAAAATGTTTGGTCTAGGTAATCAAACTGGCATTGATTTGCCCAATGAAGCTAGTGGTTTTTTGCCATCTAAGGAGTGGAAAGAAGAGGTTAAGAATGAAAAATGGTATATTGGTGATACTTACCATGTGGCAATTGGTCAGGGTGATTTATTAGCAACGCCATTGCAGGTGGCAAACTACACGGCTTTTTTTGCTAATGGTGGTAAGTTCTATCGTCCCCATCTGCTGAAAAGTATTTTGACACCAGAGGGCAAGGACTTAGGTACGAATGAAAATTATTTAGTGAAAGAGGCGGTGATTAAATCGGCTGATGTGGAGGTGGTGCGTGAGGGTATGCGTCAGGGTGTGACGGCTGGTAGTTCGATTCGTTTAAATACTTTGCCAGTTGAAGCAGCTGGTAAGACTGGTACAGCGCAATGGTCAAGTAAGAAAGCGCCACATGCTTGGTTTACTGGTTTTGCGCCTTATGACAAGCCGGAAATCGTAGTGACTATTTTAGTGGAAGAGGGTGAGGAGGGTAGTCGTGTCTCGGTGCCGATTGCTTATGACTTTATGCAGTGGTATTTCAATGGCAAGAAGTCAGATATGCCGATTGTGCCGAGGATTGAAGCACCGCGGGTTAGTTCTGGGACTATTGAAATATCTGATTAGAATTGTCTTTCATGAGGTGCTTAAAGTAAAAAGTAAAAAGGAAAAAGACAGTGCTATACGATCTTTTTCCTTTTTAGATTTTACTTTTTACTTATTATTGGCTAATTATAAGCAAT
>CAYSXQ010000005.1:0-1505 GCA_964435085.1 uncultured Gammaproteobacteria bacterium
TCACTTTCTCTGAAGCTATGAATGCTGCTACTGTTAATGCTAGTACTGTTCAATTGCGTAAATACAGTGACGACAGTGTCATTGCTTCAGTTGTTTCTCTCGACATCACTGGTATGATCGCCACTATTACTCCAGTTGCTAATCTAGCTAACGGTACTCAGTATTACATCTATGTCTCTGCCGCTCAGGATCTTGCTGGCAATGACGTCACTGCTTATGTGACGAAGGCTGATCAGGAATTCACCACTCTAACTGCTCCTACTGGCGCTTTTGCCATCATTAGCTCTATTATGACCAAGATGACCGGTAGTGCTGACAATACCTATGCTCATGGTTGGGAATGGCTCATCCGTATGACTTTGCCTACTGATCAAAACAGCTTCGCCTTGAAGTTCAATGATTGGGTCTCTGGCGCTAATACCTTGCCAGTTGCTGGTAACATGGAGTATTATTCCGAACAGATCGCCGCTGGCACTGGCAGCTCTGCTTCCCCAGTAGCTATCACTGCTGCCAACACTTATCCAGCTAATGTTACTGTCACTAATGATGCTGACGCTTTGCTTGATGGCATTCAGACTGATGTTCATGTTCGTGTTAAGCTTCCGGTCTCTACTCCTAACGGTTCTTACTCAACTAGCTACCGTGTTAATTACGGACTCTAAGATTTAGAGAGGCTGCTTGGCTACAGTAGTTAAGCAGCCTCACTGAAAATAAATTTATGAAAAATAATCATCTCATCCTTAGCTTGTCACTAGCGATCTTGATCGTTTTTGCTGGCTCTCAGACTGCCTCGGCAGCTGAAAGTGCTTGGCAAAATCTTAACCCTGGCTTTGAAAGTGGGCTTTCTGGCAACGTGCACAACTGTGTACCTTTAACCGTCACTGACGGCAGCGTAGCCGCTTATCCTAGTTGCGTCATTACTTGTAATGTCGGCTTTAATCTCAGTGGCAATACTTGTGTCGCTCAAGCCAGTGGCTCTGCCATAGTTAGTTCTGGCGGCGGTAGTGGTGGTAGCGGCGGAGGAGGCGGGGGCGGTAGTTCCAATGTCACTCTTTGTAGTGCTGTGAACTATTCTGATTGGGGCGCTTGTGTTGGTGACATGCAGTCTCGCACTGTACTCAGCTCCTCACCAAGTGGCTGTACTCTAACTCCTGCTCAGCAAATTGCTACTCAGCAGTCTTGTCAGTCTGTCGTAAGTACTGGCTCTGGTCCTTCAGGCTTCGCTGGCTTTGCTGCCTTTAAGGCTGGTAAAAATCAGGCACCAAAGCAGGTTGGGGGACAGGTCGCTGGTGTGAAGACTTATCCCGACTTCACTGCTCTCAAGGACTCTAAGACCGGTGCTATCTTTGTCATTTACCAAGGTGGTAAATACAAAATCAAAAATCTCAAAGAATTAGCTCAATACAAGATTAAGAAAACCACCTCTGTTGACACTGAGTTTCTGAAGACTTTGAAAGATTTGCCTAAGTATCCAGTTGCTCCAAAAGTTGTCAAAAAGCCAGTTG
>CAYSXQ010000005.1:1605-7664 GCA_964435085.1 uncultured Gammaproteobacteria bacterium
TACCATTAAACAATGAAACATCATCAAAAAGCCTTCACTCTCCTCGAAATCCTCCTTGTCGTCGCTGCTATCGCGGTCCTAGCTTCTATTACTATTGTCGCTATTAACCCCACTAAGCAGCTCGGTCAGGCCAAAAACGCTGTCCGCCGCGCCGATGTCGGCACAATTATTAATGCCGTCTATCAATACGCTATTGATAGTGCCGGCTCACTACCTAGTGGCGTCTCCACTACACTCAGAGAGATCTGTCAGACAGGTATTTCTACTAGTAGCTGTGCTGCTCTTAATCTGGCTAATCTCTCGGCCCTGACAAGTACCAGCTCATCATCTTACTTGGTCTCTATTCCTGTTGATCCCATTAGTGTCTCCACTTCTGGAGCTGGTTATTTTATTCAAAAAACCGCGGGCGGCCGCATTCTAGTTAGTGCTCCTAGCGCTGAGCTGGGCGAAGTGATCTCTGTCACTAAATAAATGTCTAAAAAAATTATCATCATCTTGATTATTGCTGTCTGTCTAAGCTTACTTTTAGCTTTTGTTTACTGGCAATCACAGGTCTCTATTTCTAATCAATCTTTAAGGTCAGCTAGCTCTCCTGCCTCATCTCAGAAAGCTGTGACTCCCAAAGCCTCGGTCCTGAGTCCAGTTGAGATAGAAAAATCTGTCAGTTTCACTATTGGCGGAGATGTTATGTTTGCTCGCAGCATCCACCAAAGATTTAATCCTGATTTCAATGAAGCCTTTGCTAAGTTTGATAGAGAGATCTTTACTGGCGTTGACGCTGCTATTGTTAATCTCGAAGGCGCCATTACCACTAAGCCGCTAGCTGACAAAGCGGTTATTAATAGCTTTGATTTTGAATTCTCGCCAAGTATTGTTGAGACGCTATCTTGGCTTGGTATCAATGGCGCTAGTAGCGCTAATAATCACGCCGATAACGCCGGTCCCGAAGGTGTCTCTACGACTAAGTCCTTACTTGCTGCTGCTAAAATTCAATCCTTCGGTGCCGCTACTGACAGGGGAGTCAGTGATATCGCTTACTTTAGAGGTAGCGGCCTTACGCTGGCTGTCATTGGCATCAATCTCACTTTCCCTGGCCAGGAGCCAGAAATTTTAGTGCCCATCATTACTAAATTACAAAGAGATCCGAGTATACGTATTCTTGTCATGCCGCACTGGGGCACAGAGTACGCTGCTCACCATAACCAGTGGCAGGCGAGCGCTGCTCGTATGTGGATTGACGCTGGCGCTGACTTGGTCATCGGCGCTCATCCTCATGTCGTCCAAGATACCGAACTTTATCAAGGTGTACCAATTTTCTATTCACTTGGCAATCTTCTCTTCGACCAAACTTTCTCAGCCGAAGTCCAACAAGGCTTGCTAGTTTCAGGTAAATTCACTGATTCTGGTCTAAGTTTTTTTGCGCTACCAACGCAGTCAATTAAATATCAGCCTAGATTACTAAGCACTGAGAGTAGTGAAGTTATTTTAAATAATCTCTATCTGCCTTTCGCAGATCATTTATCAAAAAATACGGCCGGTGTAATTGTTGAAATAGGTAAATAGGAATCTGGTTCATCAAAGTTCTCGCGACTTTCCAGTCTTATTTTTTCTAAATTTTTATGGTATAGTAAAGCTATGTTAAACTCAGATAATTCTACTTCCAATCCTTTCTTTGAAGTCAGCTTCTACCGCGACATGCTGGATCATTTACCAGCTATGATTTTTTATAAAGATAAAAACGGCACCTATCAATACTGCAACGAAGCCCTGCTGACCTTATTCGAAAAGCCTCGTGAGGAAGTTATTGGTAAGACTGATCGACAAGTCTTGGTTATCGAGGCTGCTGCCAAAATCAAAGCTCAAGAAGATTTAATGATGAAGACTGGTGAGCACACTGTCTATCAATTACAGCTCATTGATCGTAATCAAAAAACTCACGATTTGCTAGTTCATGCTTCTTTGGTTAAAGCTCCTTCTGGTGAAATACTCGGTATCGCTGGGCTGATGAGTAATATCAGTGATTCTTTGGTTGCTTGCATAGATCTGACTTACAAGATCGCTGAAATGGAAAAGATGAATAAACTGTCCGTCGGTCGTGAGTTGAAGATGATCGAGCTCAAGCAGACTATCAAGAATTTAGAAGCTCAAATAAAAACTTCTTATGTTAAGGCTGGGCCTAAAAAATAAAATCGTCATCGCTATTATTTTGGTTATAGCTCTTTTTGGCACGACTGCCACTTGGTTTGTTTTTGAGCAAACCAAAACAAAAATAGAAACTCTACAAGAGGATTATCTTAAGGTTCTTGCTATCGATCAGGCCACTACTATTCATCAGATTTTTACTAGCACTAGTGATATCAGTAAAATTATTGCTCAGCAAGAAATAGTAGTTGATTTTCTCGCTGGTCTGTCTAGCTCATCGGCTGATTTAGCTAAGTCCTTGTCTGCCTATAGTCTAAATGGTGAAAATACTAGCATCTTGCTTTTGGATAGTAATGGTACTGTTAGGTTTTCTACTGACGAGGAGTTTGTCGGTAAAAATTATGGTTTTCGTGCCTATTTTCAAAGAGCTATTGATGGAACAGTTGGTTATGATCTGATTTTTGGTCGTTTAAGCAAGGAAGTTGGCTATTATTTCTCTTATCCAGTTAAGTCAGACAGCGGTGCTATTATCGGTGTGGCCGCTATTCGTTATCCGGCTAATTTTATCGAAAATTATCTCAAGCGTGGTACTCTTAATCTCTATGGCCACTATATGCTGACTGATAATAACGGCGTCGTCTTGCGCAGTGCTAATAGTAGTGAAGAAATGCGTAGCTTGGGTCGCATTAATATTAGCGATGCTAGTCTCAAGGATCGTTTTGGTGATTTACAAATTGGTGAGTTGGGTTACGGTGATCTGCAGTCAGCTGTCCAAAATTACAGCGGTCCAAGTGTGATTCGTCAGTCTAAGTATAATAGTAGTCAGGAGTACATCTTTGCTCTAACTAAGCTTGGCCGCCTGCCTTTTTATCTGATTCTTGGTGAAGAACGAAGTATCTTTAGTTATTTATCTTATGAAATTGCTGCCAATCTCAGTGTCATGGTTGTTATAGCAATCATTTTTATTGCGCTTATCATCTATTTATTAATTAGCAGTTTTCTTGAACCTCTCATCAAGCTTAAGCGTCAGATCAAAGACTTTGATGCTGGTAAGACTGCTCAAATTGAGGCTATTCCTACAAACGATGAGGTTGGTGATTTGTCTCGTTCTTTTGTTGATATGGCTAGTCATCTCAAGGAGGCGATTAGTCAGACTGAATCCAAGATCAAGCACCGCACTGCTCAATTGCGCAAAACTAATAAATACATGATTGGCCGCGAGCTGAAGATGATCGAGCTCAAGAAGCAATTGCAAGATTTAAAATCACTGCTCAATAAAGATTATGAAGATAAAGTATAAATTTTTCTTAGCCTTTCTTGTTACTAGCCTGACTATCACGGCGCTAGCGACTTTTATTTTTTATTTTGTTACTCGCGGTTACTTTGAGTTTCAGCTTAATCAACAGGTGCGCTCTTTGACTCAAGCTAAGATCGACAGTATTAGTGTTTATCTGCGTACTCAACGTGATGTCATCAGTACCTCTGTTCTTTTTCTTGATCTGCCTCGTCTTCTGCGTGGCCAAGCTCCTAGCTCTGATCAATTAGCTCTAAGTCGTGAGCGTATGAAGCTCTTGATGGCTTCTGGTTCTAATAATATCTATTCTATTTACGTACTTGATGCTAGTGGTCAAGTTATCTTAACTAGTGAAGAATCTGCTCTTGGTACGATTTATGATCAAGGTGATGCTGATTATAGTCGAGCTAAGCGCACGGTTCGTTTCGAAGCTGTTAAATACTGCCAAGATTCACGCAAGCCTTGTTTCGCTGGCGTTATGCCTATTTTCAATGAAACTAGCGGTGTCTACGAAGGTTCTTTGGTTATTGATTTTAATATGACCGTTCTGAATTCTAGCATGATGGGTCTTGCTGGCATGGGTAAGACTGGTGATAGCTATGTCATTGACTATCAAGGCCTCTTCATGACTGAGTCACGCTTTAGTCCCAACTCTTCTTTGCGCCAACAAGCTTCGAAGAGTCAATTGGCTAACTGTGAAAAAAATCTAAGTTTTGGCCTGGATTTAGATAAAATCCAGATTGCTCATAATTACAATAATCACGGGGTGGCTGTGCTATCAAGCTGCGTTCATGTGCCAGATATTAATTGGTTCTTGGTCTTAGAAATTAATGCCAGTGAAGCTCTTAGTTTCATGGACAATGTGTTGTTGGTTGCCTTGCTACTAGTGATGCTAGCTCTTATCTTTTCCTATTTCTTTGCTTCTGGTTTTGCTCGGCAGTTAATTGACCCTATTCTTCGCTTGCAAAAAGCTGCAGGTGCTGTTGAAAAAGGGGATTGGACACATGAACTTCCAGTCCGTAGCAAAGACGAACTGAGTATTTTAGCCAGCGCCTTCAATCGTATGATGAGCGCTCTGGCTACTAGTCAAAAAGAATTAGCCACCCAGGTTGCTAAGCAAACTAAAAAGGTTAATGTTCAAAAACAAGATCTTTCTGATCAGCAGCGGGCCGTCTTTAATATTTTGGAAGATATTGAGGATGAAAAAGCTAAGGCTGATGCTGAGCGTAATAAACTTGACGCTGTAGTGCAGGGCATGGTCGATGGCGTCTTTGTCGTTGATGCCACTGGGAAGATAATTCTCTTTAACAAAGCTGCTGAATTAATCTCTGGCTGCGCTAGTGCTCAGGCGGTTGGTTCTGCCTATACTCAGATCTTTAATCTGCGCGATGAGCTCAGTGACCGCTCTCTGAGTGAGTTTGTCACCGAATCTCTGCTTGCTAAGCAGGCTAAGCGCTTAGCTGACAAAGCGGTCCTAGTTCGTCCTGATGGTCAGAAATTGCCAGTCAGTGCTAGTGCCGCGCCACTCTTTGATCGTGATGGCCTGATTATTGGTTGCGCTGTGGTTATTCGTGACGTTAGCCGTGAGCGCGAAGTTGATAAGATGAAAACCGAATTTATTTCTATCACCAGCCATCAGATGCGTACTCCGCTTTCTACCATCAATTGGTATCTTGAAGCCTTGCTAACCGGCTCAGCTGGCGAGCTAAACCCTGATCAATTAGAATTTATTAAGCAAATCGATATCGGTAAGAGTCGTATGATTAAGTTGGTTAACTCCATGCTTAATATCTCTCGTATCGAGGCAGGGCGACTCAAGATTGAGCCAGAGGCTACTGATATTATTGCTTGGATCAAGGCTGAGATTAAGGAAGTCGAACAAGTGGCGCTACAAAACAAACTAAACATCAGCTTTACTGAGCCTAATTTCACTTTGCCTGCTGTACCGCTTGACCAAGGGCTCTGGCAGCAAGTTATTCAAAATTTCTTGTCGAATGCTATTAAGTATTCCATTGATAGTAAGGAGCGCTTAATCACGGTGGCTCTAAGTAAGGATGATACTAACTTCACGATCAGTGTCAAAGACAGTGGCATCGGTATTCCTAAAGCTGATCAGTCTAAAATCTTCCAAAAATTCTATCGTGCCGAAAATGCTCTACACAGCGACACTGACGGCACTGGCATTGGTCTTTACGTTACCCGCATGGTTGCTGATTTAGTTGGTGGTAAGATTTGGTTCGAATCAGAAGAAAACAAAGGCACTACTTTTTATGCTAGTCTGCCGCTCGCTGGTATGTCCAAGAAACATGGCGATAGGCGATTGGAGATAGTTAAGTAATTTCAAATTTAAAATTTAAAATTTCAAAACAATTTCAAATGACTAAATTTTAAATTGAACTATCTGCATGCTCATTTCAGGCACGCTAATATCTACTAGCGCCTAGGATTACTGGTTTTTAAATTAAAATATTTGAGAATTAAAAATTGTTTTGAAATTTTAAATTTTAAATTTGAAATTCTTAAGTTGATCCATGAAAAGTCTTATTATTCTAGCTAAAACCAGTTTTCGTTCAGGTTTCCTAGCACCCTACAAGAAGTTTATCAAATACAGCCTAGTCGGCGT